>CAKUHK010000028.1:0-26926 GCA_934655965.1 uncultured Collinsella sp. | reverse complement strand
GCAAGTCCGACAAGAAGTCCGATTCCAAGTCCGATACGGGCTCTGCCTCCACGGCCGCTGCCAAGAAGCCCGCCGAGGCTTCTGCGCAGGAGACCGGCACCAACCCGCTCGCCATCGTTGGCATCGCGGCGGGTGTGATTGGCCTTGCGCTCATTGCCGTCTTTGTGCTGACCAAGCGCGGCAAGGGTGACGGTAATGCCCGATAGGCCCAAGGAGACCAACGGGCAGCAGCCCGACTCCTCGTTTATCCAGCTCGACGATGCAAAGCAAAAGGGCGCCGCTTCGGCGGCGTCCGCCCCTCGTCGCAAGGCGATGCTTGGCGCTCTGACCGCGGTTTGTATCGCGTTGATCGTCGTATCGCTGGGCTTTGTCCACCCCTCCGAGAGCGGCGCCTGGTCCATTGATTGGATCGTCCAGACCGTGACGGGGGAGAGCGTCGTCGCCAATGATGCCAAGGTGCCTGGTTCGGCTGCTGCTTCTGGTAAAGCTGGCTCTAAGGATTCCAAGGTTTCGGGCGATGCGAAAGATAAGTCCAAGGACTCGGGTGACGCCAAGGGCGATTCCGAGTCTTCGAACAAGAGCTCGGATAAAAACTCGGAAGGCAAAAAGTCCGAAGAGCAGGATGGCAAGAAGTCTGGCGAAGCATCGGTTTCTCAGAATACCGGAGCTGCCGATACGTCCAACACGTCTGGCGGTGCCTCTTCGGGCGGTGGCCAGTCGTCTGGCGGAGCCACGGCCTCTAACGGCGGAGGCGCTTCCACGGGCGGCCAGGGTGGCTCGCAGGAGTCTGGATACGTTACTGTGTCGGTCTCGGTTACGTCGAGCGCCGTGGGCAATCCTGTATCTGCTGGCGGCACCTATACCTTTAACGAAGGTGCCACCGTCTACGATGCTCTGTGCGCGCTGGGTCTTTCCGTTAACGCACACGGCTCGTCGTACGGCACCTACGTCGCTGCGATTGGCGGCTTGGCCGAGAAGCAGTACGGCGGCACGAGCGGCTGGATGTATTCCGTCAACGGTTCAACGCCCATGACGGCCTGCAGTAACTACGTTCTCTCCAATGGCGACAACGTGGTCTGGTATTACGTAACTGGCTAAAGGTCTCAACATAACGCACAAAACGGGCAGCTCGGACAAACATCCAGGCCGCCCGTTTTTTGATGCGAACGGGACGGAGTTTCCCAGTCGAGGCTCATCCGGAAAGCGCGTCCCACTCTGGAGGCTGATTTCGGGATGAGCTTTCCGGTTGCATGGCCATTGGGAAGCTGCATCCCGTTTCGGTGCGTCATTCCGGGATGTATTTTCCGCTTCAGTGATCATTGGGAAACCGCATCCCATTTCAGAGCTAAATTCCGGGACACGCTTTCCCAGACGAGCCCATTGGGGAAACTGTGTCCCATTCTGAGGCCCCAAACTGGGATGCCGTTTCCCCGAGGAGGCCTATTGGGAAACGGCATCCCATTTCGGCAGGGTGGCCCGTTTCATGTGCTCTCATCGGCATGCTTAGAAAGCCCGGCAATCATGCTTGGCAAATAAAAAACCGGTTGGAACGGGAATTCCAACCGGTTATACATTCAAGCAAATAGTGAATCGACTACGAGCGTGCGCCCTCGAGGAAGAAGCGGCGGCTGAAGTAGTTGTACCAGGTGACGAGGAACGTAGCGATGGCCTTCATGGCCTGGTAGCCGATGCTCAAAAACGTGACGCCCACAAACATGTACAGGTCGTTGAGGCCCAGACCAATCACCGACAGGATGGTGAAGATCGTGAACTCGCGCTTGCGGCTCATGCCCTCGCGGTGGTCGAACACGTACTTCATACTGAGCCAGTAATTGAACACAACGGACGTGATAAACGAGATCGTGGTGCTCATCAAAAAGTCAAAGTGGAACAGCTCGACAAGCGCAATCAGCATGCCCCAGTCGATGCCAAAGGAGATAAGTCCCACGACAGCGAACTTGAGGAACTGCTTAGTATGAGGTTGTGCCAGTGCCTTGCGCACGCAATCACATCCAATGCGTTGATGAATCGAGCAGAGGATACTTTAGAGCTTTTGCATGGGAAACGTAAGGTCTTTGGCAAGAACTATACGAACTCGCCAAATATTCAAGAGGTAATCCGCAAACGTTGAAAATTTGCCCGTAAACGAGCGGCGCCCACAGACGATGATGCGCTGAGCGAGCGTCGACCGTGGGCGCCGTAAGGCTGTCGGGGCGTCGAGCTACTTGGTCTCATCGCCCTCCAGGAAGATCTTGCGGGTCACGAAGTTGTAGACCATGACGAGCGCGGTGGCGCAGATCTTGGCGATATTGGCCTCGAGTCCCATGCCGGCGTTGAGTGCCAGCACGATGCCGTCGTTAAGCGCCAGGCCGATCACGGACAGCACGACAAAGATGACAAACTCGCGGCGGCGGCTCATGCCTTCCTTGTGCGCGAACACGTACTTCATGCTCGCGATGTAGTTAAAGATGAGCGAGACGATAAAGCCGCTGGTGTTGGCGATCAAGATGTTGAGGCCCAGACCGTAGTGGAGCAGATTCATGATGCCGAAGTCGATGACCGTGGCGACGACGCCGACGACGCCAAACTTCATGATCTGCGCAAGGAGCTTTTGCATGGTACCTGCCTTTAGGTGGCGCCGGGGCGCCGTGGGGATGACAAACTCAGCAAGTTTAGCCAATCCCCGCGGGCTGGGCTAGGCGCGCTCCTCGATAGCACCGTTTCTATATGCATCGAGCAGCTGGCGTAGGTCCTGGATCTGGCTGCGGATCTTGGCGCCCGAATCGGTATCGCTTACCATGCGGCGGCGGTCGGCCTGGTCAAAACGGTTGGTCTCGCTCTCGATGTCCACGTTGCGCGTGAGTGCCTCGGCAACCGTCGTAAAGGCCCGGTGCGATTTGAGGCGGCAGCCGCGCGAGCTCGAGATGAGCGTGTAGCCGGCGATGCCCGTCTTGGGATGGTAGGCACGGCAGAAACCACCGTCGATGACCAGCAGCTTGCCTTCGGCACGGATGGGCTGTTCGCCCTTGGTGGTTTTAACGGGCGTGTGGCCGTTGATGATGTGACCGGTCGGCGAGCAAGCCATGGGGACGACGCCGAACTCGTGCATGATGTCGTCACAGACCGAGGGCGACGTGGTAAGCGTGTAGTACGGATCCATCGGCTCTTCCCAGGTGCTTTTATCGGCGATGTAGGCGCGCTCGAAGGTGCGCACCAGACGTCCGCTGGCGGGTGAGTTAAAGCCAATCCACAGGTACCACATCCAGTCGAGGGCGTCACGGTCGCCCACACGCCAGGCGCGGCGGGCGATGTGGTCGCAAAAATCGAAATAATCGCGGCCGGCGTGCCAGGTGCCCAGGCAGTTCATACTGCTAAAGGTGCCGTCTTCGTTGAGCGGCACGCAGCCATGGAACAGCAGATTGCCGTTGGTGACCTTGTACATCGAGCCGTGGGAGTAGAGGAAATCGATATGGCGATGCAGGTGATCGGCGGTGACAAACTCGGACACAAGCTTGTCGATGATGTGCTGCTCCTCGGGCGTGAGTGTATAGGGGTCTGTCGGGTCGACGGTGGGGAAGTCGTTGGTCGTGAGCGGCCACACGCTGCCGTCGGCGAGCGTGACCGTGCCGGAGTCGTGATCGATCTTGTCGAGCAGCAGGCGGTCGGTCATATCGAACTCGGGGTGGCGCTGGATAATCTGACCCTCGAGCTTAAAGAGCAGCACGTTGATGGCTTTGATGAGCGGGGTGATGGACTCGCCCGCGGTGTAGGTGGCATCGGCGAAGGCGACAAGCTCGCGCAGCGAGATGCCGTAGTCGTTCTCCAGGATCTCGTAATTGTCGTATCGCAGGTTGTTGCGCAGGACCGTGGCGATGCAGGCGGGCTCGCCGGCCGCAGCGCCCATCCACAGCAGGTCGTGGTTGCCCCACTGGATGTCGAGCGAATGGTAGGTGAGCAGGCGATCCATAATCTTGGCCGCACCGCCGCCGCGGTCGAAGATGTCGCCCACCAGGTGCAGGTGGTCGACGGCCAGGCGCTTGATGAGCGAGGCGAGCGACTCGATAAAGTCGTCGGCGCTGGCGGTCTCCAGGATGGACTCCACAATGCGCTCGTGATAGCGCACACGATAGTTGTTCTCGTCCGGGTGCGTGTGCAGCAGCTCGTCGATGATATAGGCGTAGTCGCGCGGGATGGCCTTGCGCACCTTGGAGCGGGTGTAGCGGCTCGAAAGCGAGCGGGCGACCATGATGAGCTGGTCGAGCATTGTCTTGTACCAGGTGGGCGAGTCCTCGCGCTGACTGCGGACCAGGTCGATCTTCTCGCGCGGGTAATAGATGAGCGTGCATAGCTCGCCCTTTTCGTTAAAGGAGAGCGTGTCGCCAAAGATTTCGTCGACATGCTCGCGCACCACGCCCGAGCAGTTGTTGAGGATATGCATAAAGGCTTCGTACTCGCCGTGCACGTCGCTCATAAAATGCTCGGTGCCCTTGGGCAGGTTGAGAATGGCCGAGAGGTTAATGATCTCGGTAAACGCGGATTGTTCGGTGGGAAATTGTCTCGACAGCAGGCGCAGATACTTGAAGTCTTGCGGATTGCGATCGAATGCGACCATGAAACACCTTCCGATATGGTTGGTAAAACTGATAAAGCGGCGTCAAGCGTTTACCAGTATGCGCCGCCTTTGTTTCGATTTTGCGCCGGCGGCTGAATTGTCGGCTGAACGGTTTGCTAAATCGATTTAGTGGAGGTAGATGTGTCGGTTGAGTGGAGACGAAGGGGGCGGTTTTGCCTAGATTGGTCCATGGCGGCGATGGAGATGTTCGTGATAAAGATGTTCAATGCTAATAGTTCGAATTGGTAAATAGTGGACATTTGTACCGTATTTAGGTTTGCTGTGCGATAATTTGCGCAGCAATACTTAAGGAGCCTCATATGAGTGATTTTGTCCTGACCTGTGAATCTGGCGCCGATCGAACCCGCGAGTTCTTTGCGTCGCGCAATATTCCTGTCGTGTATTTCCATTACGAGATTGATGGCGTTGTCTATGACGATGACCTGTATCAGTCGATTTCGTCGGACGAGTTTTTTGCCAAGATCGCCGCGGGCGCTATGCCCAAGACGTCGCAGCTGGGTGTGGGCGAGTACGAGGAGTTTTGGGAGCCGTTCGTTGCCGAGGGCAAGGATGTGCTGCATCTGACGCTGTCGTCGGGTATTTCGGGCACGTATGGCTCGGCCTGCGTTGCGGCGCAGATGCTTGCCGACCGTTATCCCGAGGGCGGCAAGGTGCGCGTGATTGATTCGCTGGCAGCTGCCTCGGGCTTTGGCCTGCTGGTGGAATATGCCGCCGACGTGCGCGATAGCGGGGCCACGCTGGAGGAAACGGCCGCTTGGGTCGAGGAGCACAAGCTCAACCTGCATCACTGGTTCTTCTCGACCGATCTGTCGAGCTATTTGCGCGGTGGGCGCATTTCGACTGCGAGCGCAATCATCGGCTCGGCGCTTAAGATTTGCCCGCTTATGACGGTTGATTGCGAGGGCGAGCTGTCGCCGCGCGAGAAGATCCGTACCAAGAAGCGCGCAATCTCCGAGATGGCCAAGACCGTAATGACGCATGTGCAGGATGGTGCGAACTATTCGGGCAAGTGCATCATGTCGCACTCGGCGTGTCGCGAGGATGCTGAGGCGGTTGCGGCGCTGATCGAGGAGCAGATCCCGCAGCTCAAAGGCAAGATTGAGATTAACAACATTGGTGCCCTGATTGGCTCGCATACCGGCCCCGGCACGGTGACCGTCTTCTTTATGGGCGACAAGCGCGTGGATTAACGAACAAGGCCCGCCTCACGTTTGTGGGGCGGGCCTTGCTGTTGCGGTTAGCGTTTCTTGCCGCGGAAGAAGAAGCCGTGCAGCGACGGCTTGAGGCCGCGGCTGCTGCGGCGCTCCTCGATATGATCATGGATCGAGGCGACGCGCTCGATGACCTCGTCGGGAATCGGCACGTCGGGATTCATGTTCTCGACCTGGCTGACCTCGGCGGCAGCGACCTGGTCGATGATGGGCACATCTTCGCGCGAAATAACGGGCGTGGCGTCTTCTTTCATCTTGCGGTAGCGCTGCATCATGTCGGTCTGCAGCTGCTGGGCCGAAGGCGGCGTCCAGATGATGGCGTTGGCACCGGCCGCGATGGTCTCGCGGATGCTCTCGGGCGTCTTGCCGCCCGGTGCGATGAGCGGCAGGTTGGGATAGTGCTCGCGCAGCTCTCGCAGGACCTGCGGCGTGTTCTTACCGGCGGCGATGTTGAGGATCTTGGCTCCGGCGCGAACCTTGGCATGTGCATCGTCATCGCAGCGCACGACCGTGGCGATGACGGGGATGTCCGCCATGTTGGTGATGTGCTCGACCATCTCGGCAGTGGCGGGGGAGTTGACCACGCAGCCCGCCGCGCCCTGCATCTCGGAGACGGCCGCCATCTGCACGGAGCGCTTGCCGGTCGTGGTGCCGCCGCCCACGCCTACAAAGACCGGGCACTCGGCGACAGTCAGCAGCGCCTGCGTAATGGCCGGCTGCGGCGTGAAGGGGTAAACGGCAAAGACGGCGTCGGCGTTGGAGTTGCGGATGACCGCGACATCGGTGGTATAGATGAGCGACTTGATGCGACGGCCAAAGAGCGTAAAGCCGCTGGCTTCCTCAATTTCGTCGGGCATGCGAAGGGCCGCCTTGCGCAGGCGCCCGTCGATGGGCAGCGGCTCCATAGGGAGCAGCCCGTTGGGGGTGACGGCTACCTGCGGCTCGGTAAACTCGTCGGCAAGCTCGACCTCGGAAAAATCGACCGAGGCTACGATATCCTCGTGAACCTCGGCGGGAACATCGATGGGGGCTTGGTCGTTTGCCGCGGCAGGCGTGTCGAAGGAGCTGGTGCCGACGAAGGCGTCGACGCGCTCGTTGAGGTCGTTGAGGGTATCCATGGAGGCTCGATTCTATGCGATGGTTGCCGGCGCGATGCAGCCGGAGTTGCGAATGCTAAATCGTTTGACGAGTTGATTTTTCCCCGCCGCGCCGTTCGCTAGACCGAATATCGGCGAACGTGAAGGAGCTGTGGTGGCGGGCGTCGAGGTGCTATCTTGAATGTCCCGTTTAAAAGAGAGGTGACGCGGTATGGATTTCACAGCAATGTTGGGCTCGATTGGCCTGTGTGTGGGCGCAATCGTGGCCGCCGCGGTCATCTACTTTGTGGTCACGGCCATTAAGGGCAAAAGAGCCGAGCGCAAGGAGCGTGTAGCCCTTAAACAGCACCGTGACCAGCAGGACAAACGCGCACGGAGATAGCTTGTTGAGTTTTTGGTCCGTGCGCTAGCTGCGTTTTCGGATCAGGGCGATGTAGAAGCCCTCAAAGTCGCGGCTGGGCGGAATAGTGAGCGTGCCGGGCAGGCCGTTGGCGATGGCAGAGACGTGGCCGGCAGCGATGGCCTCGGTGAGGGCGTTGCACTCGACGTGTGGCTCCTCGCCGGCTTCCTGGGCGCGGCGTGCTTCGCTTTCGCTCGGCGTGCCGTTGAGGGGGATAAGCTCGCAGTCCATGTGCTTGTCGAGGGCCTCTTGCAGGGCGTCCTCGTTTTCCTGCGGCAAGATCGAACAAGTGGAATAGACCAGCGTGCCACCCGGCTTGAGGGCACCCATGGCGCGGTCCAGAAGCGCTCGCTGCGAGCGGGCGCACTTGCCAAGCAGCTGCTCGGTGAGGCCACGCAGGCTCTTCTCGTTGCCGCTGATGACGGTGCCCGTGCCGGTGCAGGGGGCGTCGAGCAGGATGCGGTCAAAGCGGAAGAACTCGTCGAGCTCGCGTGCGTCGATGCGCATGACGGGCACGTTTTTGACGCCTTGACGGTGGAGATTGGACTCGAGCTTCTCGGCGCGAGGGATGCTCATCTCGCAGGCGGTGAGGTGCGCCTGGCCTTGCGTGAGGGCGGCGATCTGCGTCGTCTTGCCGCCAGGGGCCGCGCACATGTCCAGGATGTCCTCGCCGGTCTGGGCGCCCAGGACCAGCGGCGGCATCATGGACGACAGGCTTTGCAGGTAGATCTTGCCGTCGCGGTAGATGTCGAGGCCCCACAGGTCGGAAACCTGGGCCTCGGGCAGGATGAAAGCGTCCGGATACCACGCGACGGGGTTGTGGGCGATGCCGGCCTCATTGAGCGCGGCGGCGATGTCCTCGGCGGTTGCCTTGAGCGTGTTGACGCGCAGCGTGACCGGCCGTGTGGCCGCGGCCCCAAAGCCCTCGATCATAAGCTCGGCATCGGCGGGGACATAGGCGCCGGCGACCGTGTCGACCATAAAGCGCGGCAGGTCGGCGGCGCAGGGAAGGGCGGCAAGCTGGTCGGAAAGCTCGGTAGCGGCAAACTGCCTGAGCCTGAGCTCGGCCTTGACCTGCTTTTTCTGCTTACGACGACGAGGCTTGGACATCCGTCTTTCCTTCCCATTCCATTACATGTCGAGTGTTTTAGTACTGGCTCTCGTGCTTGCTAAAGAAGTCGAAGCGCGGGGGCAGCGGCTTTACGCGGTGCTCGCCGGGCTTCTCGCCCAGGCTCTCCACGAACTCGTCCGTCGAAGTAAAGATGTTGTCCCAGCTAAAGAACGCGACCGGATCGACGTCGAAGTACTCGCAGATGAGCTCGCAGCCGGCCGGCACGATGCCGTGCATCAGGACAGTCGCCACGCGCAGCTCGGTAAAGGCGTCGACGAGGGCCTGCGTCATCGCGGCATTGGCCGGCTCGCCCTCGAGCTTGTTGGCGGTCTTGGAGGCGTCGCTCCAGCGCTTGTTGGCGGCGCGCAGGTAGTCGTCGCACACGGCGAGCGCGCGGTGCGTCTCGAACTTGTACATGGCCTGCTCAAAGGCGAGGGCAGCCTGCTCGGCGGCCTCGACCACGGCGGCAGAGGCGGCACCGGCGGGGATGCAGCCGTTGCGGTAGGGGCTCTCGTCGCCCTCCTTGACGGCGACGCCGTAGAAACAGCTGCGGGCCAGACGGTTGAACACGCCAGTCAAAAGGGCGCTCTCCTTAAGGGCCGGGTCGATAACGCGCTTGTCGTCGCAGGCGCGCACCTCGTTGCCGTCCTTGTCCTTGCCGGTCACGCGCGTGTCGTATGCTTTGGGGCTAAAGCTCACCGGCTTCTCGGACAGGCCGAGCGACAGCCAGTGCGCGCGCATCTGCTCGCAAGTGTAGTGGTTGAGCAGGTCGTCGGCCGGCGGGGGAGGCGTCTGCGAGGACGAGCTGGCCTTTTTGCCCATGTAGAGCAGGTGATAGCAGGCGCTGACGGTGCTCTGCGTAAGGTCCCAACCCAGGGCCTCCCACATGGCGGTCTGCGCGATGCAGTAGAAGTAGATGTTGTCCTGGCCGATGAACTGGTAGATCTGAGCGTCGTCCGAGCACCACCAGTCGCGCCAGTCGAGCGAGCTGTGCTGATAGGCGGGCGCGGGCACCTGCGTCGAATCGGCGGCGGGCTCGCCCATGAGGGCGGCGTCCTGGGCGGCGACACCCTCGGTCACGCCGGCGGCCTTGGCGTCGCGCGCGAGCACGGTGCGGGTATAGCTGATGGGCGCCCACAGGCTCTCGGGCCAGCACCAGCAGGTGACGTCGGAGACACCGTCGACCTCGGGCACCGGGACGCCCCAGTCGATGTTGCCGGTGATGCGGAAGGGCACGAGCGCCTTGCCGCTGCGGAAGCGCACGCCGCCGTTGGCGAGTACCGCGTGGGCGTCGTCGCGCTCCTTCCAGCTGGGGAAGGTGACGGTGAAGCTACTCTTGTTGCCCTCGGGCTCCAGCACGGTGTGCTCGGGGAGCTGGTCCTCGACGGCGTCGAAAGCCTCGCGGAATTTGTTCTGAATGTAGAGCTGTGCCGGCAGCAACCACTCCTCCATGGTCTTGGAGACCACGGAGCGAACCTGCGGGTTCTGGGCGAGCTTGGCGGTGTAGGTCTTCATAAAGTCGAGGTAGGCCGGCAGGTCGAAGTAGAGGTTGTCGACCGGGCGCAGCTCGGGCACCTCGCCGGTGAGCTGGCTCTTGGGTGCGATGAGCTCCTCGGGCTCAAACTGGTGGCCCAGATCGCACTCGTCGGCATAGGCCTTCTCGGACTTGCAGCCCTGGATGGGGCAGCGGCCGATGACCTGGCGGCCGTTAAGGAACGTGCCGGCCTTGGCGTCGTAGAACTGCAGGGTGGAACGCTTGGAGATGGTGCCCTGCTCGTGCAGGCGCTCGATAATCTCGGCGGTTACCTCGTTGTGGATCTGGACGGCCGGCTCAAGGCCCGAGCCGCCGTAGATGTCACAGCTGATGTTGTAGTTGTTGAGGGTCGCGGCCTGGCGGGAGTGGTTGGACTCGACATACTCGCTAATGGACTTGTCGTAGCCCTCGTTCTCCTTGAGCTTGCGGTAGCTCTCCATGATGGGCGAGCCGTAGCAGTCGGTACCCGAGGTGAAGATCACGTTCTCGCGGCCCAGACGGTCGCGCAGGAAGCGGGCGAAGAAGTCGGCCGGGACAAAGACGCCACCAACGTGGCCGAAGTGCAGGCCTTTGTTGCCGTAGGGCTCGCCGGCGGTAACGATGGCGCGGCGCGGCCAGCTGGGACGGTCATTCATGGAGTATTTGGATGCCATGGGACTCCTTCGCATATGGTGAGAGCGCGGGCCGGGCGCGAGGCTCGGCGGCGCGGTGGTCAATTCGTGCATATCGTTCGACATTATCGCACATGCGGGCGGGTGCGTGGCAGGGGCGCTATCCTAAGATGCTATGAATGAGATTTCCAACATACATGCGTTTGAGGACGAGGATTTTCTGCACGCTTGCTTTGTGTGGGGGATGGTCGTGCTTGCGGCATTTGCCGCGTGTCTGGTGCCGGTGTTTATGCTGCTGGGCGGGCCTGCGGACCTGGATGCGGGTGAGACGTGCGGCTGGACGGCGGCCGTGGGCTGGATGGTCGGCTTGGTTGCGGTTTCGGCGGCGTCGTTTGCCGTGCACGAGCTGGTGCATGCGGTGTTTTTTAAGCTGCTGGCGCCCGCGGGTGCGCATGTGACCTTTGGGGCGAATCGTGAGACGTGCATGATCTATGCCTGCGCTGAGGGCGTCGTGTATTCACGCGTACGATATGTGGCGATTTGCCTGGCGCCGACGGTTGTTTTGACGGCGGCGTTTGCGCTGGGCTTTGCGTTTTCGGGGTTCCCGCTGCTGTGTTACTTGGCGGCCGGTCTGCACCTGTCGGGCTGTGTGGGCGACTGGTATTACGCGCGGACCATCCTACGCGACCGGCGCATCATCGCCTGCGAGGACACATCCTTTGGCGTTCGCTTTTTTGGGAAGTAGTCTCGATGATTTTTCTGGGACGGGGATTAAAAAATCATTGTGGGAGAGGAGATGTCGATGAAGCCGTTGCTGCTGCATGCTTGCTGTGCGCCGTGCTCGCTTGAGCCGGTTCGCTTGCTGCGCGAGGAGGGGTTTGAGCCCACGATTTGCTGGACTAACCCCAATATTCAGCCGCGCGATGAATGGCAGCGCCGCCTGGACGAGCTGCGCCGGTGGTGTGCCGACGGCGGCATCGATCTTATCGAGGCGGGGGAGGACCGCGAGCGCTGGGAGACCGGTGTGGCCCCGCTGGGCGCCGATCGCCCCCGCCGCTGTCGCGCGTGCTATGCCCTGCGTCTGGCCGAGGCCTGCCGCGTTGCGCGGGAGCGCGGGTTTGAGTACGTGGGCACGACGCTTGCCGTCTCGCCGTATCAGCTGTTCGACACCTGTAATGATGTGCTTGAGCGCTTGGCAGCCGCCCGTGGGCTCACCCCGGTGATTCGCGATTTTCGCCCGTACTATCCCGAGGCCACGCGCCGTTCGCGCGAGTTGGGCATGTATCGACAGAACTACTGCGGCTGTCGCTTCTCTGCTGTTGAGGCGGCCATGGACCGAGCCCGCATCCGCGACAAGCGCAAAGCCGCCAAAAATTAGCTCACTTGGGCCGACAGCCTGCTAGGATGTATGGCGGACTTTAGCTATATAAGGAGAATCTGACGTGTCTATGCGTACCGATGATTTTGATTACAACCTTCCTGAGGAACTGATTGCCCAGGCTCCGGCCGAGCCGCGCGATTCCTGCCGCCTGCTGGTGGTGGACCGTAAGGGTTCCGAGACGGGGACGCCGCTGGAGCACGGTGGCACCGTCGAGCACCGCATCTTCCGCGACATTATCGACTATATCGAGCCGGGCGATGTGCTCGTCATCAACCAGACGCGCGTGATGCCGGCTCGTCTGATTGGCCGCAAGGCTGGATCGGGCGGTGTGGTCGAGACGCTGCTGCTTAAGCGCCGCGAGGACGTGGATTCGCTGGGCCATGTTTGGGAGTGTCTGGTCAAGCCCGGCAAGCGTCTGAAGCCCGGTGCTCAGATTGAGTATCGTGCCGGTGGCGCCCATGCGCCCGAGGGGGCTCCCGTGGTGTTGACGGCCGAGATCGTCGACTTTGTCACCGATAGCCGCGGTGGCCGTCTGGTGCGCTTTGAGCCGGCCGGTTGCAATGCCGCCGGCGAGCCGCGCACGCTTGACGAGGCCATTCATGCCGCCGGTCATGTGCCGCTGCCGCCCTACATCACCGACTACGAGGGCGACCCCGAGAAGTACCAGACCGTCTACGCCATGAAGGAGGAACACTCGGCTGCTGCTCCCACGGCGGGCCTGCACTTTACGCCCGAGCTTATGGCCGCTATCGAGGCCAAGGGTGGGAAGTTTGCCGCCGTTGAGCTCGAGGTGGGCATCGACACCTTCCGCCTGGTGGAGGAGGACGACCCCACGCAGCACGTGATGCACACCGAGCGCTACCACGTGTCGCAGGAGGTTGTCGACGCTGTGCACCAGGCAAAGGCCGAGGGCCATCGCGTGATCGCCGTCGGTACCACCGCGGTGCGCTCGCTCGAGAGCGCGTTTGATGCGGATGCGCCGGTGGCTGACCCGGCCGTGACGGCGCGCTATTTTGAGGGTCGTGAGGACGGGGCCGACACGCTCGGTCGCGGTGACATCGTGGTGCGCGAGAACGCCACGACGCAGCTCTACCTCATGCCCGGTTCGACCTATCACGTGGTCGATGCGCTCATCACGAACTTCCACGTGCCGCGCTCCACGCTCATGATGCTCGTGAGCGCGCTTGCCACCCGCGACCAGATCATGGATGCCTACGCCGCCGCCATCGAGGAGCGCTACCGTTTCTTCAGCTTTGGCGACGCGATGCTCATTTGTTAGTTACGCGGTTTTCCAAACCGCGTAACCAGTTGACGCTGCAAACCCGTCAGAGCGGCAATCTGCCTTTCAATCGTCGGGCATGACCAGAAGGTCAATGCCCTCCTCTTTCAAGGCACCTTGCTCGCTCTGACGGGTTTTCGCTGTCGTTGACAAAACATCGATGCTTCGGTGGCTGAGATTGGTGCAATGGGGTCAGGTTACTTTGCATCAAGTTGGTGCATACAAACCTGGCCCCATTGCACCAATCTAAAAAGTTGCGGTGAGATAGTTCTTGGATTGGCCTTTTTGAGGGCTAGATAGGAACTATCTCACCGCAACTGCGTTGTGGCGTATTTAGCGTCTGGTTTACTTGCTCGTGAAGAGCCAGATTGCGATGATCGCCAGGATCACGGCAACGATGCAGACGATGGCGCCGGTGAATTTGATGCGTGAGTCGCGGGTTCGCTCGCGCACGTCGTCCTCTGCAGCCTCGAGCTGGGCGACTTCGCGCTCGGTTTCGGCGTGCTCGGCTTTGTCTCGGGCCAGGGAGCCCGCAAGTGATTCGGTGATCTCGGGGTGGTCGTGTACCTCGGTCGCCTGCTCGATAATCGACTGCGCATGTGCGGCGTCTGCCTGGGCGTTGGCGATAGCCTGCTCTTGCTCGCGGCACGCCTTGTCCTCGGCAGCGGCCTTCTCGCGCAGTTCGCGCTGGCGCGTCGCAGCGGCGGTCTTTGCGGACTGCAGCTCGTCGCGCGCGGCATCTGCTTCGGTTGTCACGGCCTGGTGGGCGCGTTTGGCGTCGGCGATGGGAGCCTGCGCCTGCTCGACGGCTTGCTCGGCGGCGGCGAGCGAATGCTCAAGGTCGGCGGTGATGCGCGGGACGTCTTCTTCGGCTTTGCGCAGGGCATCGGCTGTATCCGAGATCTGCATCGAGAGCTCGCTCGTGCGTACCGTGTAGTTAGCGGGGTTTGCCGAAGGATTGCGCTGCAGCTCGGCGTACTCGCGGCGCAGCGTCTCAAGCTGAGCGCGCGTGGCATCGACGGTTTGCTGCGCGGCGGCAATGCCGGCGTCTCGCTCGGCTTGGACCTTGTCGCGGATTCGCTTGGAGTCCTCAAAGCGGCGAACGAGACGATTGCCGGTCTCGCGCGAGCTCGCCTCGCGGGCCTCCACGGCGTCGAGCGCGGCCTTCAGACGGAGCTCAGCCGCATCGTCTTCTGCCTTCATTTGTTCGAGCTGGCCCTTGAGCTCCGTCGCTTTGGCGACGTGGGCGTCGCGGTCGATTTCGGCGGCCGCTGCGGTCTTTTGTGCCGTGGCGATGGCTTGGCGCTGGTCGGAGACGATCTGGTCGTAGCGGCCTGCGATGTCCTGACGCGTTTCGAGCTCCTCGGCCTGGTCTGCAATGCGCTGCTCAAGCTCAGCCAGATGGGCGCGGGCATCGGCGAGCGCCTTCTTGGCGGCGTTCATCTCGCGCATGGCCGATGCGCCCTGGGCGATGAAAGTGCCCACGGCGTTGGCAGTGTTCGAGACGGCGGTGCCTAAGTCGTGGCTTGCGGCGGGGGTGTGCGAGGCGGTCGAGTGCGCGGCATCGGCGGCGTTCGCATCGGCGGTCTGCGGCGCGGCGATGTTGCCGGTGCCGCCCTCAATCACGGAAAAGCCTGCCGTATGCGGGTCGACCGCGTCGGCGCCGATCGTAGGATGCTCGAGCTGCAAAAACGAGGGCATGGTACTGCCCTGGTCGGCAACCGGGGTCTCGCCGGGCACAAACGTCGAGGCGGCCTCGGCGGCCTCCTCTTCTTCGGCGTCGACATCGGCGTCGGCAACGGCGTCCTTCATCGCTTTGACGGCATCCATCATGGAGTCCATGACGGCGTCGAGCTCTTCTTCCGAAGACACCTCGATGGGGCCCGCGGCTTGGGGAACGGCATCCTGTACAGGGACGTCGTCCTGAGCGGGCGTATCGCCGTTTTGCTCGTCGGCATCTTCGGCGGCAGGGGTTTCGGCCGCAGTGCTTTCGTCTAGAGTAGCGTCGTCGACGTCGGTATCATCGCAGGTCACGGCGTCGGTATCTGCAGCGGCGTCTGCGGAATCATCAATATGCTGTTGAGTCTGGGGGTCCAGCTCGTCTGTCATAGGCATGTGCTCCTCATCGTTGTTCGTCATCCTATGATAAAGTTTCGCGCCGACATCCCGCGCCCCGCAGCAAAGTTTCAAAACGTGTTCGATGGCTCGTTTCGATAACAAAAACTCTGCCGCTTTATCTAGTTGGTACTTGACATTCCCTTCGCCGAAAGACGTTATGCCGTTCGCCTGCCGAGGCCTTTTATTTTCACTTGAACACGCTAAAGTTGCATCTCAGCTTTTGGCGCGCTTGTTTGGATGCGCGCAGTCGGCGGGTTCGCCCGTCGCGATTATGAAAGGACTTCCATATGGGACTTTTCACTGGTAAGACCGTGATCATCACCGGCGGCGGCAAGGCCACGCTCAAGGACGGCTCTGCCGGCTCCATCGGCTACGGCATCGATATCGCTTTTGCCAAGGAGGGCGCGAACCTCGTTATCACCGGCCGCAACGTCGCCAAGCTCGAGGCTGCCAAGGAGTCTCTCGAGGCTGAGTACGGCGTCAAGGTTCTGCCCGTTCAGGCCGATGTCTCGGCCGGTCAGGACAACGAGGCCGTCGTCCAGAACGTTATCGACCAGGCTATCGCCGAGTTTGGCCGTATCGACGCTGTCGTCAACAACGCCCAAGCCAGCGCCTCGGGTGTGACCATCGCCGATCACACCATGGACCAGTTTAACCTGGCCATTTACTCCGGCCTGTATGCCACGTATCTGTATATGCAGAAGGCCTATCCGCACCTGAAGGAGACCAAGGGTTCCGTGGTCAACTTTGCTTCGGGCGCCGGCCTGTTTGGCAACTATGGCCAGTGCAGCTACGCCGCTGCTAAGGAGGGCATCCGTGGCCTGACCCGCGTCGCCGCCAACGAGTGGGGTCCCGACGGCATCAACGTCAACATCGTGTGCCCGCTTGCCTGGACCGCTGCGCTCGAGAACTTCCAGGATGCCTACCCCGAGGCGTTCAAGGCCAACGTCCACATGCCGCCGGCAGGCCACTACGGCGACGTCGAGAAGGAGATCGGCCGCGTGGTCGTTCAGCTTTGCGGCCCCGACTTTAAGTATATGAACGGCGAGACCGTCACCCTCGAGGGTGGCATGGGCCAGCGGCCTTAACAGTTACGGCGTTTTACCAAACGCCGTAACTGGCCGACGCTGCGCCCTTGGGTTCCGCCGTTCTAACGAACGGCGGACCGGTCGACGCTGCGCGACGCCCAGGGCGACAATTTGTCATTCAAAAGGCAAGGCATGACCAGAAGGTCTATGCCTTGCCTTTTTCATGCCAACTTGTGCGCCCTGGACGCCGCTCGCTGGCATTGCCAAAACATCGGCATTGCTTTAGCTGTTGCAAACTGCTGCAGGGCGTCCCTCTGCATGAGAGTGGATAATCTCCCGTTTTGAGGGTTTGATTCGGTCAAAAGTGGGAGATTATCCACTCTCGTCGAGTAGGTGTCCGAAAATCCACTCTCATCGTGCTCTGGCGCATTGGTGCAAAGTAACCTGACCCCATTGCACCAGTTTCTGTCGAGTCGGTGCTCCTCGTTGGTTGCCCGTATAATGGTCTGCGTATGAACCACAACCAAGGAGTTCCAGTTTATGGACCAGAACCTCTTTAAATTCGACCTGATCGCCGAGGACCCGACGACGCATGCGCGCGCCGGCGTGCTGCACACCCCGCACGGCGACATCGAGACGCCGATTTTTATGCCCGTGGGCACCAAGGCAAACGTCAAGGGCATCCCCACCGAGACCGTCAAGCAGCTTGGCGCGCAGATCGTGCTTGCCAACACCTATCACCTGTCTATGCGTCCCGGCGAGGACACCATCGCTGAACTGGGTGGACTGCACAAGTTTATGAACTGGCATGGCCCCATCCTCACCGACTCGGGCGGTTTCCAGGTGTTCAGCCACAACGACGCTGTCAAGCTTACCGACGAGGGCGTGCGTTTTATCGTCAACGACTACGACGGCCGCCACGTGTTCTGGACGCCCGAGGACAACATGGAAATCGCCATGAAGCTCGGTTCCGACATCTGCATGCAGCTCGACCAATGCCCCGGCTATCCCGCCACGCGCCAGTATGTCGAGCGCGCCGTGGAGCTGTCGAGCATGTGGGCCGAGCGCTGCTACAAGGCGCATACCCGCGATGACCAGGCACTCTTTGGTATCGTCCAGGGCGGCATGCATCTGGATCTGCGCCTGCGTTCGCTGCGCCACCTGGAGGAGTGCGGCGACTTCCCCGGCTACGGCATCGGCGGTTACTCGGTGGGCGAGGACCACGAGACCATGTTCGAGACCCTGGCGCCGCTCGCGAGTGAGTACATGCCCAAGCATAAGCCGCGCTACCTGATGGGCGTCGGCAACCCGACTACGCTCGTGCGCGGCGTGGGTGTGGGTATCGACATGTTCGACTGCGTGCTGCCGACGCGTACCGGCCGCATGGGCACGGCGTTCTCCAGCGAAGGTCGCCTCAACTTCCGCAACGCGCGCTTTGCGCACGACGACGGCCCCATCGATCCCACTTGCACCTGCCCGGTGTGCACGGGCGGTTACAGCCGCGCGCTCATCCGCCACATGGTCACGCAGAAGGAGATGCTCGGCGGCATTCTGCTGTCGATGCACAACATCTACTACCTGCTCAACCTTATGCAGCGTGCTCGCCAGGCCATTATCGAGGGCCGTTACGGCGCGTTTGTAAGCGACTGGATGAACAGCCCGGCGGCGGTGGATTACTAAGAGCGCGCGGGTGCTTGTAAGGAGCGGGTAGCGGTAAAGGCCGAGCGTCAGCCGGCTGTCACATTTGCTGGCGCTGTTTGCGCGACCGCTGACCGATAGCTTGCAAGCACTTGATGCATCCTGGGTACCATACCGAATAGTTGATGTTCGGGCGGGTGTTTGGCGCATGGCGTCGACCCCGCCCGTTTTTCTTTTTCTCGATAGGAGTACCCATGATTAAGAATGAGAACGTCGAGGGCGAGCCCGCCTACGACGAGACGTACCGCCGCGGCCCCGTGGTCATGCGCGGCCCCATGATTCCTAAGGACAACACCTATGCCAACCTGCTGGCACCCGAGGATTCGACCGACTGGCTGCATGCCGATCCGTGGCGTGTGCTGCGTATCCAGGCGGAATTCGTCGATGGCTTTGGCGCGCTTGCCGAGCTCGGTCCCGCGGTGACCATCTTCGGCAGCGCCCGCACGCCCAAGACCGACCCAGTCTACAAGGCGGCACGCACCGTCGGCCGCAAGATCGCCCAGCGCGGCGTGGCGGTTATCACCGGCGGCGGCCCCGGCATTATGGAAGCGGCCAACAGGGGAGCGGCGAGCGTCAACGGCAAGTCGGTTGGCTTGGGTATCGAGCTGCCGCACGAGCAGGGGCTCAACAAATACGTGAACCTCGGCATGGACTTCCGCTACTTCTTTGTGCGCAAGACGATGTTCGTCAAATACAGCTCGGGCGCCATCGTGTTCCCCGGCGGCTTTGGCACGCTCGACGAGATGTTCGAGGTGCTCACGCTGGTGCAGACGCACAAAGTCAAGCGCATGCCGCTTGTGCTGGTGGGCAGCGAGTACTGGCGGGGCCTGTTCGACTGGCTTAACGGCCCGGTGATGGACGCCGGTATGATCAGCCCGCTCGATCCAGACCTGGTGCACATCACCGACGACCTCAACGAGGCGGTCGACGTCGCCCTCAGCGGGCTGATGTAGAGTGATCGTGCCTGTCGTGACACGAATATGCATGGCAATCTGATGCTATCTAACATCAGATTGCCATTTTTATTGGGTATACTGATGCAAAAGACGAGGTCGAGGAGGTCGCGTATGTCTACTGCAACGGTTAAGCCCACGACGGTTCGCATCGAAGAGGGGCTCAAGGAGCAGGCGACTGAGTTTTTAGATTCGGTTGGCTTGAGCCTTAATTCCTATCTCAACCTGGCTGTTCGGCAGCTGGTGAATCAGCGGAAGATTCCGTTTGAGATTGTGGGTCGACCGGAGGCACCCAACGAGGCGACGAGGCGCGCCATGGTGATCGCCGAGGCTCATGAGCTGGGAATTTTGCCGGACGACAGCCCGTCATTCGATAACGTTGATGAGCTGATGTCGTTCCTCGATGAGGACTAGGCGATGTTTGAGATTAAGGTCGAGGCTCAGTTTAAGACCGACTATAGGCGAACGATGCGCAACTATCCGCAGTTAAAAACCGAGTTTAAAGCAGCTATCGCCGAGCTTGCGGCACATGGCTCGCTTCCGGCAGAGTATGGCGCCCACGAGCTCTCCAACCCGGGCGGCAACTACAACGGTCACATCGATTTCCATCTATCCGACGGCCTGGTCGACGTGGTCGTTCTCTACCTGCCGCACAAAACTAATCCAGTGATCCGACTGGTCAGAATGGGTTCGCATCAAGAACTGTTCCAGGGCCCACTGAGCTAGCCACTCGATTTTAAGTTGCGGTGGAATGGGGATTGATTTGCGGCTGATAAGCCAAAAACAGTCCCTATTTCACCGCAAGCGATGGGGTGTCCCGCTTGTTGATACAGCTTTCGGTTCTTCTCTTCGCTGGATTTCGTCCAAAAGCTCGGCGGCAACTTCGCTGCTTTTGAAACGAATGCTGCAATCCTCATTCTTGGGAAAAGCCAGTAATGGAATGGTTCCGTACCAGACGGTTTCCTCGTCAATCACTGCCGCGCACAAACGTCCTTCAGTTTTGACGGAATAGCCGATGCCCATTTCGGCAAAGACCGCCTTCGCGTCATCGCGCGGAGTTGAGGCAACGATTATCTCAAGGGCAATCCCACGGGCGGCTGTTCCTGTGAGCGCGGCGGTGAGCTTCGCGAGACATGCGGCGGATGCGTAAGGGGCGGCTATAAAGACGCTCTTTGCGGCACCCACGATGTCATTAATCAGCACCTCAATAGCGTTCGTCGGCTCTATGAGAATGTTGTAATCGGGTTGCCCGCTGTCCTCTGCTGTATAAACCTCGTATCCGAGCTTGGCGTAGGTCTTGAGCCTCTTCTGGTACATGCGGGCGAGCATGGGTATCGACAAATCAACGTAGTCGAATATCTCAACCCGCCGCTTGCCCTCGTGACTTCTATGCAGTCTGCCCGCCTGCTGCGTGATGCTGCCGTCCCACGATATCGGCGCGGCAATGAGGAGAGTGTCAAGGTGGGACAGATCGAAGCCCTCACCCAGAAGGCTTTCGGTGGCGACGATGATTCGATGTTCACGCTCGAAGCAGGGAAGACTGTTCAGTATCGCTTTTCTTTCTTTTGCGTCGATTTCCCCGGTCAGGAGAATGGGTTCGTGTCCTCGGTCTTTAAGCAGTCTGAACAGCTCCTCAGCATGCTTTTTCCTTTTAGATAGCACGAGCGGATGCCGACCGTTTGACGCAGCTTCAAGAGCGTCGCTGACAATCAATTCGTTTCTTGCTGCATGTGCACACAGCAGATCGAGAATCTGATTAAAAGTTGCGCCCGGCTCGTAGGCGGGTAGTCGAATTCCGGTAAATCGAGGCCGCACGATGCGCTGGATGCCCTGCTGGATTGCTTGCTTTTTTGGATCTATGACATAGCGAAGTGGGCCGCAGAGCATAAAGAGCGCCCGCGTGAGACCGTCGGAGCGCTCGGGCGTCGCGGAAAGGCCGTATACGTATTTGGCCGGGGCAGACTTGAGAACAAGCTCGAGCTGTGGCGCGGCGGCATGGTGACATTCGTCGCAGATAATGAGACCGTAATTGCGAACGAGCTGCTTGGCTATCGGCTCTCCGGTTTGGCGGTCTTTGCCAGACAGCGATTGAAACGAAGCGACGTCGACGAGGCCACTTACGGCGGTTTTGCCCCCTCCTATTTGTCCGATGACCGGAGGCTGTCTTTTGCTGATTCGTCCTTTTGGGGTTCGGACGGGTTCTCTGTTGTCCGTAATGTCGAGGAACTGCTCGAGCTGAGATCTCCATTGAGCTATGAGCGCGGTCTTGGGAACGATGACAAGCGTTGGAAGGCCAATGGCGGCAATAAGGTAAGCCCCGATGACTGTTTTACCGAAGCCTGTCGGCGCGGACATGATTCCATCTTCGTATCCAAGTAGCTGCTCAGCGGCAATTTGCTGTTCAGGGCGAAGGGCGCCTTTAAATGTCATCACAATTTGATTGTCGGATTTGCGTTCGTCTGAATAGTGGGCAGTAACGCCGGTTTCTCGGAGCAGCTGCTCAAGCTGAGTTTTGCAGCCCCGGGGAATCGCAACATAACCATCTCTCAGTTCGCTGAGGTCTATAAGTCGCGGTTTACCGAATACCGATTGATGCATGGCTTGCGCTCGATAGAATTCTGGGTTGGCGAATGTTGCGAGCCCGCGGATTTCCATTTGAGCTGCAGGACTCAGAGACTTTTCGGGGATGTAGAGCATATCGGCTTGCGTGACGGGCAGCGATGAAGGAAAGTCCCGCGATGTGAGTGGTAGCCGCTTTCGTGGTTTTTGGGCATATTGTTTGGTCTTGTTTGCGACCGTAACTGTTGCTAGCCCGTGTGGGTTGCCCCCAGTGGTCTCGATCAGATTTTGCACTGTCGAGCGCGGAATCAGCTGGACTTGCGACAGATAAAGCCATTGGTCGGGAAAGGGCTCGAATTGTTCGTCTACAAATACGCTGTTTCCTTCACGTTGTGCCTTGCCTTGAAAGGGAAGTGCGATGAGGTTTCCAAAACCTCCATCGGGAATAGTGGCCTGAGCGGGTAGCATTCGATCAAAGGCCTCGAACGTGATTGTTTTATTGAGCGCCGCAGCTTCGGTTATGAGGCAACTTCCAAACTCTCTGGCAGCCTTTGCGCTGATTGGCTCGAGAAAGAAAAACCAGATGTGTGCGCCGTTGCCGGACCTTGAGCGCTCGACGGCGGCGTTAATGTTCCGTCGTTTTGCAACAAGCCGTACGGCATTTGTTGCCTCTTTCCAGTCTGCTTTGTCAAAATCGATGACGAGAACTTTCGTGTTGCAGTTCTTGTCGAGTACATATTGCCCGAGGACATCGCGGAACCGGTCATCGTTGCCTTTAAAGTGAGCAATGATTGCGGCATCGCTTAATTCGGGGAAGACGCGATTGTGGCATTCTGCGCATTTGACTTTTTGATGGACTACTTTGGGACAAATTCCCGGCTTCCACTCGTTTGCGCAAGCGGGCGTATAGCCGATGCCCCCGTCTTTTCTGCGATATCCATGAGCGTAAACATCTTTACGCCCGGTAAAGAGGCTGCGAAAGAGCTCGAGTTTGTCACGTGCTGGGCTCGCACTGGTGACGATGCCCTCGATTTGCGCTCGTTCATCGAACAAAGCGCCGGCTTCTTCCCACTCTTCAAGTGTGGCGTAGCGTACGTCTGAACCGTTGTTGCAAATGACGATTTGTCGGTGTTGGTCCGATATATGCGTGATTGTCTGATCGTATTTAAATTGCGTGGCCCCAAAGAGGGCGTATTGATGCATGGTGTTGCCCATTTGAATGCCATTCTTGTAGTGGAGTTGCTGAGAACGAGGGTACGGCATTGCGGCTTTTCGGGGCATGCAATTTCGATTCAAGTTCGCTAATGGTGAGAGATTGCTCCGCGAGCGGCTTTCGATCGATGTTAAGGTACGCGACCGCCTTTGATAATCAGGATTTGCGGTCATGTGGGCAGCCGGAGGCGTAAAGAGCGGGCTTCATCCGGACCTGGTGGGCAAAAAATGGCAAATATGAGTACTGTTGCCTGGCTAGTACCATATCATTTGGAAAGTATTTAAGACCAATTGGCTGAAAGTAGATATTTCTAACCCCCTAACCACGATGATTCGGGGCTTTATGACGCTTGAAATCGGTGAAAGCGGGCAATTTCAGCTAGATTTTGCTGTTACTAAATCGGTGACAGTACTCATATTTGCCATTTTTGCCCACTGGGTATCGTTGGGGCCAATCAAAGCTCCCCAAACAGCTGGGAACGCGCCGATCGCCAGCAATATCTTGTATGTGGGTAGCGCGCGGCAATAGAGTTGCGGTGGAATAGGGATTGATTTGCGGTTGATATGCCAAAAACAGTCCCTATTTCACCGCAAGTGGTAAAGGTGGCCCTAGTGGGTGGGCTGGTAGCGGGGGCAGTAGCTGATGGCGATGGCGTCGACGCCTACGTGGGTGGCGATGGTGCAGCCAATGGGGCCGGTGCCGGCATCGACGTAGTCCTGGCCCGCGAGCGCCTGATCGACGAGCTCTTGCTCCTCGGCGGCGCCGGTCGTGAGTACGCGTACGCTCGAACCCGGGTGCTCTGCCAAAAACGCGAGGCAGTCGGCCATGGTGTTGGCGACGATGCGCTTGGCGCCGCGGCCCTTCTTGATGGCCTTGATCTCGCCCGACTGCCATTCCGGCGAAACGGCCAGGCGAATGTTGAGCATCTGCGTCAGCTGGCCGGCGAGCTTGGGGGCGCGACCGTTCTTAACGAGGTTCTCGAGCGTGCGGGGAATCAGCAGTAGATGGGCGTCGGGCAGTGTTGCGCGGATTTGCGCCTCGGTCTCGTCCAGGCTGCGACCGTCTTCGCGCATGGCGAGCGCATACTCCACCAGCAGGCCCTCGGCGCCCGAGCCGGTGCGTGAATCGATGCAGCGCACGTCGAGCTCGTGGGTATCGGCCACCTGGCATGCGTTGGCGTAGCAGGCCGACCACTCGCTGCACAGCGAGATAAAGATGGCGCTGTCGTGGCCGTCGGCGTGCACGCGGTCAAACAGCGCCTTGAACTCGCCGGCGCTCGGCTGCGAAGTGTGCGGCAGCTGCTCGGAGCCGGCCATGCGGGCGACGTACTCCTCGGCGGTGATCTGCACCTGGTCGAGCAGGTCCTCGCCTTCGATAATCACATGCAGCGGAATCACGTAGATGCCGAGCTCTTGGGCGCGGGCGGGGGAGATGTCCGACGTAGAGTCGGTTATGATGGCAAAAGACATAATTGCACCTTTCGTTGGGGCGCTTGTGCGCCGCCGATTGAGAGCAAAGTGCGTCAAGTATAGTGGAGTTGTTCCACATTGCTAGCTTTAATTGTTGAATAGTCAACGGTTTGAAGCGTCGGTGTGGAAATCGTCAACTGGGGAAGAGGAATGTCGATGGCGGCATTACAGCTATGTGAGCGGCCGGTCGTGCTGTTCGATTTTGACGGTACGGTGGCCGACACGGGACGGGCGGTGATGACCTCGACGCGCAAGGCGCTGGCTGCGCGCGGGTTTTCGGAAGCGCAGATGGGCGACCTGCGCCGCATGATTGGGCCGCCGCTGTGGAAGAGTTTCCACGACTTTTACGGCTTTTCGCGCGAGGACGCGCTCGTGGTGGCCGACGAGTACCGCGCCTTTTTTAACGAGCTGGGGCCGGAGGAGTATCCCGTGTTCGACGGGATTCCCGAGCTGCTCGATGGGCTCGCGGCGCAGGGGCACCGCATGGCCGTGGCGACCTCGCGCATGGAGGCAAAGTGTATCGACATGGTGAATGAACTGGGGCTTTGCCAGTTTGAAGCCGTGGTTGGCATGAATCCGCCGCAGGGACGCGAGACCAAGGCGGATTCGGTCCGCGATGCGCTGGCGGCCCTGGGCGCGACCGCGGACGAGGCCGTGATGATCGGCGACCGATTTAACGACGTGGAGGGCGCGCATGCGATGGGCGTGCCGTGCATCGGCATCTATTCGGGCGCGGCGGCGCCGGGGGAGCACGAGGCCGCGGGCGCCGACGCGGTGGTGCACTCGGTGGCCGAGCTTGCTAAACTTTTCGCAATATAAGTGTTTGATGTGAGGGGCGGGCGCGCTCGCCGCTCATTGGTAAGGAGGTCGTCCATGAATCAGGTGGAGCAGAGCGTCGCCGAGTATGTCGACGAGGTCTGGGAGGATGTCGTCGCCGATATTGAGCAGCTGGTGAGTTATCCGTCCGTGGCGGTTTCTGCCGATGCGGAGCCCGGCGCGCCGTTTGGCCGCCCGGTCCGTGACGCGCTCGACTGCGCACTCGGCATCGCGCAAAAGCTCGGCTACCAGACGAGCGACGATGAGGGCTATGTGGGTATCGCCGATATCCCGGGTCGCGGCGACAAGCAGCTCGCGACCATCTGCCACGTGGACGTGGTTCCCGCCGGCCCCGGTTGGAACACCGACCCGTTTGCGATGGAGCGTCGCGAGGGCTGGCTGCTCGGCCGCGGCGTGATCGACGACAAGGGCCCGGCCGTGCTGTCACTCTACGCCGGCGCCTACCTGCTCAAGCACGGCATCACCCCGCGCTATACCTTCCACGCGCTGCTGGGCTGCGATGAGGAAGTGGGCATGTCCGACGTTCACCATTATTTGGAGAACTACGCAGATCCCGACTTTTTGTTTACGCCCGATGCCGAGTTCCCGGTCTGCAATGCCGAGAAGGGCCAGTTCGAGGCGACGTTCGTGAGCCCCAAGATCGACGGCGGGCGCATCGTGTCCTGGAGCGGTGCCGAGGCGACCAATGCTATCCCGTCGCAGTCCATTTGTGAGCTTGCGATTGCCGTCGACGAGCTGCCGGCGCCGGTCGAGAACGCCGACCGCCTGGAGATTACGGCGCTCGACAACGGTCATGCGCAGATTTTCGCCCACGGCATCGGTGGCCATGCCTCGATGCCCGAGGGCACGATCAATGCCGTCGGCCTGATTGTGACGTACCTGCGCGAGGCCGAGGACGCGTTTGGCGCCCGCGGCGAGCGCCTGCTGACGCCTGCCGAGCACGAGTTCGTCAAGTTCCTGGCCTTTGTGCATGCGGATGCCTATGGACGTGGCCTGGGGATCGATGCGACGAGCGCGGCGTTTGGCCCGCTCACCTGCAACCCCGGTGTCATCCGCGTGGTGGATGGCCACATCGAGCAGGTCATCGACGTGCGTTTCCCCGACAGCACGAGCGCCGACACCATGTGCGAGCAGCTTGAGCCGCTCGTGGGCCGCTTTGGCGTGACGTATCGCGTGGGTCGCGCCAAGGTGCCGTTCTCGGTTTCGGCCGACGACCCGGCCGTGAAGGCGCTTATCGACACCTATAACGAGTTTACGGGCAAGCATGCCGAGCCCTTCGCCATGGGCGGCGGCACGTACGCGCGCAACTTTGCCCGCGCCGTGTCGTTTGGCCCCGAGGAGACCGGCCTTGAGCTGCCCGCGTGGGGCGGCCAGATGCACGGCCCCAACGAGTGCGCCAACGAAGAACAGCTCAAGCAAGCGCTCAAGATCTATATCGTGGCAATCCTGCGCCTCAACGAGTTGGAGCTTTAGAGTTACGTCGTTTTGCCAAACTGCATAGGTTTCCGACCAGGCTTCTATAAGTTGCGGTGGAATAGTTCCTAGAATCGGCTGCCTGACAGCCAAACAGGAACTATTTCACCGCAACTTCTTTAGTCGGTGTAAAAGACGCGCCATGCTGATCGATGGGTTTGTTAATCGTTTGTAAAGTCCCGCCGCGCTTGCGGTAAGGGTCTATCAGATGCCCGTAAGAAACCGCAGCTGGCGCGGCTGCCATCCGATCGAGGTCGTATCTTTCCAAACAGCAAAGCGGGCGGGGTGCCCGCGAGTCGCATGTACGAAAGGAAGATCATG
>CAKUHK010000027.1:0-26954 GCA_934655965.1 uncultured Collinsella sp. | reverse complement strand
ATCTTGCCAAAGTCCACGTTGCCGGCCGCGTCGTTGGTTGCGATCGTGTGCTCGGGCATCGGGGCGCCAGCCTCGTCAGCAGTCACGGTAAAGGTGAACTTACCCGTGATGTCGGCCGGGGTCAGGCCCTCGGCAGCCTGGAGCTTCTTAGCACCGGCGAGCGCGGCATCAACGGCATCGGCGCCGTAGACGTTCTCGAACACCGGCTTGGCGCCACCGTAGTTGGGCGTCGCCGTCAGGGTACCGTCACCGTTGTCGACGACGATGACCTTAAAGCTAAAGCTCGACGTTGCTGCGGTAATACCCTTGGCCGCCAGCAGATTCGTATACTCAAAGGCCGTGTAGTTGATGGTCCACGCGAGCTTGGCATCCGTGTCGGTACGGATGGCGCGCCCGGCATTTACCAGATTGGCGAGCATTTCGGTGGTATAGTGCAGCGTTCCAAAGCTTACCTGACCATTAGTGGTGGTCTTCGTGGTGCCCTCAATGGCTTCCGTCTCGCCCGCATAGGCAATGCCGAACCAGAACTCGCCGTCGACCATCGGGCGTCCGGTCAGCGTCTTGGTGGCAACGACCTGCGCAGGCTCGCCGCCCGGGTTGTCAGTCGATGCACGGTAGCTGTTCTCAAACGGGACCACGGCGCTCTCGACCGCAGCCGCACCGGTCTTGCACTCAGTCACCAGCGTACCCTCGCCGCCAGAGACGGTCGTGGTGGCAGTGAGCGTGCCGGCGCCGTCGTCGGCGATAGCGATCGTCACGGTACGCACGGCGTCGTCGTAGGTGTAGCCGGGCTGGTGGTCGTTCTTCTCGGCCACGGTGTATGTGAAGGTCTTGCCGGCGTCAGCCTGCGTAAACTTGACCTCATGGCCCGCCAGAATGTCGATAAGGCCGACCGTTGCCTCTGCCGTCGCAGGGGACTTGTACACGTTGGCGCCCTCGTGCAGGCCAAGCGCGTTGGCCGAGGCCTCGTCAGCGGGCGTCACGGTAAAGGTGAACTGACCCTCGGTCATGGGGCGTCCGGAGAGGCTCTTGCTGAGCTTGAGGCCGCCGGCCGCGGTGTAGTTGAGCTCGGAGCGATACGCGTTGGTAAAGCGTCCGTTTCCCTTCTTGGTGACGTTGGCGATCAGCGTGCCATCGCCGTTCTCGGTCACGGTCACTTCGGCGGTTGCGACGCGCTTGTCATACTTCATGCCGACCGCGTTGCCCGCGTTCTCGCGGATCTCGTACTTGTAGGTTCCGGCAGCCGTGTAGCGGATGTTGCCGAACTTGATGGCGGCGATGCCATTGTCGTCCGCATCCTGCTTGTTCACAGTCACGGTTGCGGGATCGGGCAGCGGGGTGCCCTCGGGGGCGGTGATGGTAAAGCTGAACTTGTCCGCATCCGTCCAGTCGCGACCGTCGATAGCCTTGCTCAGGTCAAAGTCGACCTCGGTCTCGAGCGGGGTCACGCGGTAGGTGTTCTCGAAGGTCGCAGCCGTGGCGTCGCCCTTCAGGACATGCTTTGCCTCGAGCGTGCCATCGCCCTTGTCGGTGATGGTGGTCTCGATGGTGTACTTGGTGTCACTGTACGTGATGCCCTTGCTGGTGGTTCCGCCGTTGACCTCGCGCAGCGTGTAGGTGTGCTTGCCGGCCTTGTCGTACTTGACGGCGCTCATCGTGATCTTGCCGTCGGCGGCGTTGGTGCCGGTGGCGACGACCTTGGCGTCCTCGCCCTCGCCCTCGACGAGCTCGAAGGAGAACTCGCCTTCCTTGAGGTCGCGGCCGGTCAGGACCTTGGTCGCGGTGATCTGGTCGGTGACGCTGAACTCGTCCGGATTCGGCTTGTAGCCGTTGTTGAACTTCGCCTCGTCGGCGCCCTTCAGGACGTGCTTCGCCTCGAGCGTGCCGTCGCCCTTGTCGGTGATGGTGGTCTCGATGGTGTAGGTCTTGCCGTCGTAGGTGATGCCGTTGCCGGCGCCGCCCGTGACCTCGCGCAGCGTGTAGGTGTGCTCGCCAGCCTTATCGTACTTCACGGCGTTCATCGTGATCTTGCCATCGGCGGCATTGGTGCCGGTGGCGACGACCGTGTCGCCCTCGACGAGCTCGAAGGAGAACTCGCCGGCCTTGAGGTCGCGCCCGGTCAGGGACTTGTTCGCGGTGATCTTATCGGTGACGCTGGAGCTCTTGGGGGTCACGCTGTAGGCGTTCTCGAAGATCGCCTCCTCAACGTTCTGCAGCTCATGCTCAACGCTGAGGGTACCATCGCCGTTGTCCTTGACGATGGTCACTATAGTGTACTCAGCGGCGCTGTAGGTAATGCCGTTCTCGGTGGCGCCGGCCTTGGTCTCGCGCAGCGTATAGGTGTGCTCGCCGGCAGCGGTGTAGGTGACGGGATCCATCACGATCTTGCCGTCGGCATTGTTGGTGCCGGTGGCGACCACGTTATTGCCCTCGACGAGCTCGAAGCGGAACTCGCCAGCCGCGAGGCCAGGCTCACGCCCGCTCAGCTTCTTGTTCGCGACAATCTGATCGGTGACGCTGGAGTCCTTGGAGCCAGGCTTGTAGGAGTTGGTGAACTCGGCCTTCCCGCCGCCCTTCAGGACATGCTTTGCCTCGAGCGTGCCATCGCCCTTGTCGGTGATGGTGGTCTCGATGGTGTACTCGGCATCGCTGTAGGTGATGCCCTTGCTGGTGGTTCCGCCGTTGACCTCGCGCAGCGTGTAGGTGTGCTTGCCTGCCGCGGTGTACTTCACGGCGCTCATCGCGATGTTGCCGCTGGCGTCGTTGGTGCCGGTGGCGACGACCTCGTCGCCCTCGACGAGCTCGAAGTTGAACTCGCCTTCCTCGAGCGCACGTCCGGTCAGGACCTTGGTCACGGCGATCTGGTCGGTGACGCTGAACTCGTCAGGATTCGGCTTGTAGCTGTTGCTGAACTTCGCCTCGTTGTCGCCCTTCAGCTCGTGCTTTGCCACGAGTTCGCCCTTGCCGTTGTCGGTGATGGTCGTCTCGATGGTGTAGGTCTTGCCGTCGTAAGAAATGCCGTTGCCGGCGTCGCCCGGGACCTCGCGCAGCGTGTAGGTGTGCTCGCCGGCCTCGGTGTACTCGATGGCACTCATCGTGATATTGCCCTCGGCGTCGTTGGTGCCGGTGGCGACAACATCGTTACCCTCGACGAGCTCGAAGTTGAACTCGCCTTCCTTGAGGTCGCGGCCAGTCAGAACCTTGGTCGCGGTGATCTTATCGGTGACGCTGAAGCTCTTGGGAGTCAGATTGTAAGCGTTCTCGAACTCGATACTTTTGACGTCCTCGTCGCCCTTCAGCTTGTGCGTAGCCACCAGCTGGCCTTTACCGTTGTCGGCAATGGTCGTCACGATGGTGTAGACCGTGTTGTCATAGGCAATACCACCGGCGTCGCCCTTAACCTCATGCAGCGTGTAGGTGTGCTGGCCGATTTCGGTGTACTTGATGGGCTTGAACGTCACCTTACCGTCGGCAGCGTTCACACCGGTCTCGATAAGCTCAGAGTCCTCGCCCTTAACCTCGCGCAGCTCAAAACTAAACTCGCCGGCCGCAAGGTCACGGCCGCTCAGGGACTTGGTCACGTCAATCTGGTCGGTAACGCTGGACTCAACAGGATTCGTAGCGTAGGTGTTCCTGAACTCGGTCTTGCCCGAGGTTACCTCCACGGCAGCGCTGAGCTCGCCCTTCTTGTTGGGCGTCACCGTCACGGTGATCTCCGCAACATTCTTGCTGTAGGTAACGCCATCGACCGTGGTCCCGGCGTTCTTTTCGCTGACCTTGTAGACATACGTGCCAGGTGCCTTGTATTCGATCGTGCCGAAGTTAATGGCCGCCTTGCGCTCATTCGGATCGTCATTGGTCACGGACACAGTCACGGGCTCAGTCGCGGACTCGGGCATCGGGGCGTTGTTCTCGGACGTCAGCTCAAACTCAAACGCGTCCTCTTTCGTCCAGGCGCGGCCCTCGAGCACCTTGGTCAGGCCGAAGTCGGCCTTGGTGTCCACCGTCGTCGGCGTCATGTCGTACTTATAGCTGATCTTGCCGTTGTTGCCCAGGTAGGAATTGACGTGCGTTGCGCCTGCCTTGGCAGACATGTTGTTCCACTTGGGGTTGAGCACGTCGGTCGCGGTACCGGTCTTGTTGCCGCCCACGCTATCCTTGGTAGTGTGGAGCTCATCGATAAAGGCCAGACGCGCGGTCCCCACAGTAAACACCAAGTTACCGTTCTCATCGGGAACAATCGCGCCGTCGAACTTCGCGGCGTCGCCGCCGATAAATTCGATGACGTCGGTGGCGGGCTTGGCCTCGTCGTTCTCACCCTGCTCCTCAAACTCATCCTTGTAGTAATACTTACCGTCAGCAGTCAGCGAGCCCTTTGCCGGCTTCGTGCATTCCTCGTCCGTGTAAATGGGCGTCTGCTTCTGGAAGTAGTAGTAGCGGTTGGTGTCGGCCGGCTCAAAAGTCGCAACCGTATCACCCAACGCACCACCGCTCCACTTGTTCGCGTAGAAATTCACGGTCTCGGTGCCATCGACGACGGTCGTATTATGCTCGATGTAGTCCTTGAGCCCCGTTACCTTCTCGGGCGTAAACAGGTTGTCGAGCGCAGCGCTCTTCACACTCGAGGCGTACTTCACGCGGATAGGCTGAGCGCTGTCGACCGAAAGCTTGCCGTCTACGGTCTTAAAGTGGCTCAGCGGAATCAACGATGCGGGGATGCTGACCGTTACAACATCGCCCTTTCGGGGATTTTTATCGTCGGCGCGCTGCACGGTGATGAGCAGGTCTTTTGCTTTGCCGGCGAACTCGTACGTGTCGGTATTGGTTTCTTTGTTGACCATCTTGTTCGGCTTGGTAAACGACGTGCCGTTGATGACGACTTCGGTAAATCCGTCGACCTGCATAAAGTCGCCCAGCTCATCGGTAAACGTGATGTAGCCGGACTTGGTCGCGTCGTAGCCCTTATCAATTTTGGTTGGATGGGGCGGCTCCGATGTGATGGCCTTTGAGATGTCGTCAAAGACCTTCTTGAGCTCGTCGGCATTGGCCGCCGACTTGTAGTAGTCGGAATTTTCCGCACGCGTACCGTGAGCGTTCCATGCCGTGGCATTGGGATAGTTGCTCGACACGGCGTGCATGAACTTGTTCTCTTCGCTTGTCTTCGAATCTTGGACACCGGCTTTGGGGTCCGCCCCATTAAAGATGCCGATGGTATAAACGGTGGCTTTGCCGTCCTTCATGTTCTTGGCAGCCGTCACAGCATCGTTGGCAACCTTAGAATCAAAGTCGCTATAACTCGTTGGTTTGCCGTCGGTAAAGAACACAACAATCTTCTTGGCGTCAGCGCGGCCAGAAGTTATGTCCTCGGCTAGCTTCAGACCATTGTCGGCGCGCGTGGCGCCGGCAGGCTTAATTTTCTTAATTGTATTCTTAAGAGCAGTAGCGCCGGCGCCGGAGCAATCGGTCAGGCCCGCCATTACCTGAGAGTAGTTATAGGTATTAAGTTGACCATATTCCCATTTATCGTATGTGTCGTTGCCGATCTTTTTATTCTCATCACCCGAGAACTTAATGACAGCAACCCTATGCTGCCTGCCTACGCCCTCGATGCTCTCGTTTTGCTTGGCGATGGTGTCGATAAAGCTGTTCGCGGCACTCTTCAGCGCTTCGATACGCTTGGTGGAATCCCCACTGCCCATCTTACCATCCATCGAGCCAGAGGCATCCAGCACCATCACGATGTCAAGCGGCGTGGTAACCGTCACGGTTGAATTGGATGTCGAAGACATAGCCGAAAGCGTAGTCAAGAAATCCGACTCTTCGTTTTCTCCGGTTGCCTCAACCGTTTTGTCGGTCCAGATTCGGCCGACGTTTTGGGTCGTTACTTTATTGCCGCTGTGGCCGGCCGCCCATTTTTCCCAGCGTCCGCTGGTGTCGGGGTCGACGACCGTCGGTCCGCTCACCGTCGGTCCGTCCATTCCGGTACTGGACCTGGCGTTGGCCTCGGGCAGCATGGCGAATGCTGCGGCTGGCAATACCAGCACCACAGCCAGTATCACCGCCAAGAGACCCCTCGTGTACCTGCTCATCGTGTCTCCCTTCTCGCAGGATCAGACCTTGCATCAGCCTAAAGTTACGAAATGAGACACAATTAGGGCAGGTGACACACGTTCCAGATTCGTTTTTAGGCGTGAGACAAATGTCTCACTAAAGTTGAGACACGAAGGTTTCCGCAGGAAAACGGGTGCGACTCAAGATCGATGGGCCATAATTGCCCGTTTTCTTCCATCCCCAAGGGAGCAGTCGGTGGTGCCTGCCACGAAACTGGCCCATCTACTACGTTTAGCCCGATACCCCTGACCATAACCACGTTTTTCGAAAAACCGCAGGCGTTCTACCTGCGGTTTTGTTTTCGCGTTATTCGTCATGGTTGAGGGTAGCTGCCCAAACGTAGTAGATGGGCCCATTTCATGGCGGACGGGTCACGCAGATGTCCTCGCGAGGCCAAAATGATCCGTTTTCCTCCGTCCCCAGGGGATCAGAGGCTGCTACTGATACGGTACCATTTCAAAACTATGCCGGTTTACTACGATAAATACGGGGTCCCCGACCACACTCGCTATTTTCACAAAATCGCAAGCCATCTACCTGCGGTTTTATTTTTACCAAATGCGGTATGGTCGGAGATTGGCGATTCATCGTAGTAAACCGGCATAGTTTTGTTCGCAGAGACCTAACCGCGCGTTTAAGCGCGGGCCGGTGGGGCAATTTTGCCCCACCGGCCCCATTCCAGCGCTACTCCGGCTTAGTTTCTACTGTGGGAGTCTTATCCGCCGCAACCGGAGTGCGGGCGGTGTCCATACTCAGGCAATGCTTGGGGCAACTCTCGATGCACTCGCCACACACCACGCAAGCATACGGGTCAATCGACCAGGTTCCGCCCTTGCGATCAACCGCAAGGGCGCCGGCGGGGCAGCGACGCGCGCACATACCGCAGCAAATGCAAACATCCATGTCGTTAACAATGTGCCCGCGCAGGCGCTCGGGAGCCGCCAGCTCCTCCTGCGGATAGCACACCGTGACCGGCTGCTTGACCATAGAACCCAAGGCCGTCTTGGCAAATGTCAATAAACTCATGCCGCGCCTACCTTTCCGTGCAGCTAATGCAGGGGTCGATGGTTAGGATAATCATGGGCACGTTGGCGATGAGCACGCCCTGCAGCGCGTGCGTCAGGCCCGCCAGGTTCTGCGACGTCGGCGTGCGCACGCGGAAGCGGTCCAGGTTCTTGGTGCCGTTGCCGCGCACATAGTAGTACGCCTCGCCGCGCGGCTGCTCAATCACGACCTCGCCGCGCGCGCCGTCGGCCGGCGTGAGCTTGGTGCGCCCGCCGATGCCGTCGTGCGGAATCTTGACCACGAGTTCCTTAATAATGTCCATGGCCTGCGTGACCTCGGCGCAACGCACCTGGCAGCGAGCGTAGCAATCGCCGTCGGTCGCCACGATGGGCTCAAACGCCGCCAGATCCGCATAGGCGCCGTCGCCGAACATGCGCACGTCGTAATCCACACCCGAGGCGCGCCCGAACGGACCGACCATCGAAAGCTCCAGCGCGTCCTTCTTGCTGATCACGCCCACGCCATGTAGACGCTCGCCGCAGCTGGCATCATCCAAAAACGTATGCACCAGGACCTCGTAGTCGGGGCGCATGGCATCGAGCGTCTGGACCATGCCCGCCAGCTCGGAATCCTCGATGTCGTGCTTAAGGCCGCCAATCTCGTTAATCGACAGGATCACGCGGCCGCCGCACGTGCTCTCGAAGATCTTGAGAATCTGCTCGCGCAGGGTCCACGAACGATAGAACAGCGCCTCAAAGCCAAAGGCGTCGGCAAGCAGGCCCAGCCACAGCAGATGCGAGTGGATACGCGACAGCTCGTGCAAAATGGTGCGGATATACTGCACGCGGCCAGGCACCTCGATGTCGAGCATGCGCTCGCAGGCGCTGGCATAGCCGTAGCTGTGGCCCACGGCGCAGATGCCGCAGATGCGCTCGGCGATGTAGCCAAACTGATGCATGTCGCGCTTTTCGGTGAACTTCTCGAGTCCGCGGTGCACAAAACCGATCTGAGGAATCGCTTCGATAACGCGATCGTCCTCGAGCACCAGGTCCAGGTGAAGCGGCTCGGGCAGCACCGGGTGCTGCGGGCCAAACGGAATAACGGAGCGATGTGCCATGGACCTTACGCCTCCTTTTTCTGCTTGTCGCGGGCGGCCTTGGCGGCAAGCGCCGCGCGGACCTTGGCCGCTTTCTCGGGATCCATGGCGGCGAGCTTTGCCTCCATCTCGGCAGCCTTGAGCGCGGCCTTGGCAGCAGCCTCGTCATGCTGAGCATCGGAGCCGGCAGCCGCAGCGGGCTTGGCGGCAGCAGTGCCCGCGGCATCGCCGGCACCCTCCCCCGCGGCAGCCGCAGCAGCGGCCGCCTTCTCGGCCGCGGCCTTGCGCGCCTTGGCCTCGGCAGCGGCGCGGACCTTCATGGCCTTCTCACGCGCAGCCTTCACCTCGGGCGTGATCACGCTCATGGGCTCGGCAGTCGAGACCTGGTAGAAAAAGCCCTTAAAGTCGACCTGCATGTCGGTGATGGCAAGACCAAACAGGTCGTGTGTCTCGTTCTCAAACGGGAACACCGCCGGATAGTACGAGCCAATCGAGGGAATGTCCTGGTACTGGTCGATACCCTCGACCACCAGGTTCTCAATCGCATAGTTTCCATCCCGCGCAATCTGTTCCTGCGCGGCGCGGACGTTGATAAACGTATAGACCAGGCGATACGAGCCGTCGTCTACGCAGCGCTCGGCGTGCATCTGCACAAAGCGCGCGCCGGCGCCCTTGAGCGCCTGCACATGTGACAGCAGCTCATCGATCCCAACGGTGGTATAGATTGCCTTTTGCATTACTCGGCCTCCTTTGCAGCGGCGGACGCGTCGCCGGCCACGGACTCGGCGGGCGCACCGGCCCCATCGCCGTCCCCCGCAGCGGCCACAAACCCATCCTCGCCCAGCTCAACGCCACCGTCCCAAGTAGCGGCGCCGCCCACGGTGAGCGGATCGCCGCCGGCACGCATCACGGCCTCCTTCTGATCAAGGATGCCGCACGCCTCCACAATGGCATCGATCACGGTCTCGGGGCGAATGGCGCACCCGGGCGCGTACACGTCCACGGGAATCGCGCGGTCCACGCCGCCGATCACGTTGTAGGCATCGCGGAACACGCCGCCCGAGCACGCGCAAATACCGCACGCCACCACGCACTTGGGCTCGAGCATCTGGTTGTAGATCTGGCGCACGACGGGCAGGTTCTGCGCGTTGACCGAACCCGTCACCAAAAAGATGTCCGCATGCTTGGGGTTGCCGGTGTTGACTACGCCAAAACGCTCCGCATCGAACAGCGGCGTGAGCGAGGCCAGCACCTCGATATCGCATCCGTTGCAGCTCGAGCCGTCGTAATGAATAACCCACGGCGAGCGCGACATTTTATGATCCATGGATGCCGCCTCCTAAATAAACACGTCGACGAGGATGGGCATAAGGTTGAGCAGGCCAAACACCAGCGCCACGCCCCAGCCGAGCTTAAAGCAGCTGCGCCAGGTGCTACGGGCGAAGGTGTTGTCGATCAGCACCTCGACAAAATACGTCGCGGCCATCACGACCAGGGCAACCACCCAACTCACCGGGTTGTCCCAGACAAAGAACATGCCCACCCACATCAAAAACAGCACGGTCTCGCACCAGTGCATGAGGGCCATCTTTGCCAGCGTGCCGCCGCTCATCTCGGTGGCGATACCCTGGACGATCTCCTGATGCGCGTGATGCGAGTACGAAAGATCGAACGGCGACTTGCGCAGCTTGATGGTAAGCACCGCAAGCAGCGCGAGAAAAATGGGCGCGCTGTACACGATGATGGGGACCGACTGCCCCGTCACGGCGATGGAATCGAAGCTGTCGGTGGCGAGGTACAGGCCCACGCTCATCAGCAGAACGGCGGGCTCGTAGCTCATAACCTGCAGCAGCTCGCGGTCGGCGCCAACCTGCGCAAACGGGCTTTGCGTCGAGGCGGACGCCAGCACCACAAAGATCGCGGCAAGCGTAACCATAAAGGCGCACAGCAGCGTGTTGGAACCCGACACAAAGATGCCGCCGCCCACCACAGTAAAGATGAGCGCGCATGCCATGTAGGTGTCGTCCATGGTGTTTACGCTGGCAGGGGCCTTGCGCAGCAGCTTGGCAACGTCGTAGAAGGGCTGCATCAGGCGCGGGCCCACGCGGCCCTGCATGCGAGCGGACAGCTTGCGATCGATGCCGTCGATCAGGCCGCCCACAAGCGGCGCGATCAGGGCAAACGCCACGGTGCCAATAAAAATGCCCACGACGCCCGAGCCTTCGAAATACTTACCGCGCAGCACCGAGGGCGCACTCATGGCAAGCCGCTCGGGTCCAATCCACGCGCAGCACAGCAGCGCAAATAGAATGATGGCGCAGCACACGACGCTGCCCGCGGGGCCAAGGCGCTTTTCGCCAAGGGCGTCCTCCAGGTACCAGTTGCGCTTTTCGGCCTTTACCTCGTGGCCCATCGAGCCGCGGAAATGACGGTAGCTCTCGGTCCCAACGCCCGAAAGGTACACGTTTACGTGCGGCTTGTTGCTCACGCGGAACGAGGTCAACAGCACCACGGCGATAAACGCCACGATGACCACCATCAGATACATGGCGTCCTTGCCAATAACGTGCGGCACGCGGCCAAATACCATGGCCAGGTAAGGCGACACCAGGCCGCTCGAGATGAGCGGGAACGCCACGCAGCACAGCACCAGCAGTGCGGCGATGGTGTTGAGCGCCGCCCACTCGGTCTTATGGACATTGACCTCAACGTTTTGAGCCGTGGGGTCGACGCCCGAAAGCTTGGCAAGCCATTTACCCCAGAAGAAGAAAGTCGCGGCCGAGCCAAAGGCCAGCACCATGATCATGAGCACGTTGCCGGTCTGCGCGAACGCCACCAGGGCGCCCCACTTGGACACGAGCATGCCAAACGGCGCCACGAACATGCCCATAATGCCCAGCATCATCAGGCGCGTCAGGTGCGGCATGCGGCTGAACATGCCGTCCATGTCCTCGATGTTGCGGCTGCCGATATGATGCTCGGCGGTGCCCACGCACAGGAACAGCAGCGACTTGGCCACCGTGTGGAACAGGATTAGGAAGATGGCGGCCCACACGGCCTCGGGCGCGCCGACGCCCAGACAGGCACTGATGAGGCCCAGGTTGGAGATGGTAGAATACGCGAGCACGCGTTTGGCGTTGCTCTGCGAGATGGCCATGAGGGCTGCCAGCAAAAACGTGATGGCGCCCACACTCGTGACCAGAAAACCGGTCACGGGATAGGTGGCGTAGAGCGGGCTGAGCTTGACCATCAGGAACACGCCGGCCTTGACCATGGTGGACGAGTGCAGCAGGGCACTCGTGGGCGTGGGGGCGACCATGGCGCCGAGCAGCCAGGTATGGAACGGCATCTGGGCGGCCTTGGTAAGGGCAGCGAGCGACAGCAGAACGACCGGCATCACCAGCAGCGCGGACTGCGCGGTACCGGCGCCTGAAAGCTCGATCATGCCCGAGATGGTCAGCGGCATGTCGTTGAAGTGCAGGAACATAAGGCCCGCCAAAAACGCGATGCCGCCCAACATGTTGAGGATGATCTGGGTAAAGGCGTTTTTGATGGCCTCGGGCGTGCGCGTGTAGCCAATCATGAGGAACGAGCACACGGTGGTGATTTCCCAACCGCAGAACAGCCACTCCAGGTTGTCGCTCGTCACGATGACGAACATGGCCGAGAGGAACAGGAACATAAGCGCCAGGAACTGCGGGCAACGGTCGGGCGCGGTCTGCCCGCGCAGCGCGGCCTCGTGCTCGTCGTGGGCCTGGAAGTCCTTCATGTAGCCCAGGGCATACACGCAGATCAGGCTGCCGACGATGCCGACGGCGAGCACCATGATCACGCTCATGCAGTCCAGGTAGAGCGGAGCGGCAGTGACGACCTCGGCCGCAGGCAGCGTCATGGCCGCGAAGGCGACCGAGCCCACCAGCTGGACTATGCCGAGCACCGTGGTGAGCGTGCTCTTATATTTGCGCGCGTTGTACAGGATGACGGCGCACAGGATCACATCGATGACGGAGCTGACGATCGAGAGCACATGCGAGGTGCCGGGGGCGATCTCAAAGCTCTGCGGGCCCGCGCCAAAAAACATGACGGCGACTACAACCGTCACCGCCATGATGATGCCGGAGCCTATGAGCCCCACCGCATCGCGAGCGCGGTCACCACGCACGAGCAACATGCCCAGCGCCGGTACCAGCGGAAACAGGGTAAGGACATACAGTAGCGTCATACCATCACTCCCCCATGCTAAAACGCTGCAATTGTTTAACGTTATAGCTCAATTGAGGAGTAGCGGCGGCGGGTTTTCGGTCAGCTGTGGAGCTTTGGACGTGCAGGGTAAGGGGCCTGTCCACATGGGAGCATGATGGCGCGCCTTTGCCGCGGCAGCGCGGGCCCCAAGCCATATCGCACGGCAGCTTTATCCGATCCGGAGCAACCCTTAGACGGGCATCGCGATAGAAAAAATGCGCCCCGCAGGCGCACGTTTTCGTTACTCCGCTTTCTTGGCGCGCGGCTTGCGTCCGCGCGGCTTATCGACCAGCGCGGCCTCGCCGCCGTCGCGATACTGGCGGCACCAAGCCTTAACCGAAGACTCGCTGGGGATCTTATGCTTGACCATAGCCTCGCGCACCGTCAGGCCGTTTTCCAGGCGGTCCTTAACCACGGCGAGCTTAACCTCGTACGAATACGTGTGATGACGAGTGCCTGCGTTGAGTACGGCCTCGGCGCCGCCCACGGCATATGCGCGGGCCCACTGACGAGCCGTGGCCTGGGGAATGCCAAGCTCCGCGGCGAGGGCGCGATGGCCAACCCCCTCTTGGAGGATCTCGACGGCGCGCTGCCTAACCTCGGGCGCATGCGTACGAGTCCTAGTTGCTTCTGACATACCTGCCACTTCTTAGCCTTAAACGTTAAACTGTTTTCTTACGTGCATGTTAGATAGTAGCATTTTGCTGTTTGCGCGTAACAGATAATTGAAAATCGCAACAGCGGTATCTGGACATTTGCCATTAATTTGCGACTCTTCTTTAACTTTTATTTGCGCAGCTAGTGAGCTCGCAGCTAGATGGCGAAGGTATACCAACCAGTTTGGTTTCTTTTTGTTTGACTTGGCGTGATTTGCGCAATTATTAACCCCACGCCGCTCCTTACTTCAACTTTCCAGCTTTCCACTTAACATTCCAGCCTTCCACCTCAGGTGTTAAGTTAAGTGGAAGGTTGGGAAGTTAAGTCGAGAGCAAGAAAGGGGCGGCAACTGGATAATTGCCGCCCCTTCATGGGATTAGTTGGCCTGAGTCTCGTGAGGGATACCCCCGGTGTTGATGCGCGCCAGCGTGTACGTCACGTAGTCAGAGTGCGGATAGCCATCGAGGTTGCTGACGTTGACCGGCATGTCGTCGACACCACCGCCGGACATCTGAGCCGTAAGCACCAAGCGGTAGTTTGCGTAGGTCTTGGTCTGCCCAGTCTTCTCAACGTCCGTGTTCACCTTAACGCGGAAGGCATGCTTAAAGGCAAGGCTGTTGCTGTCGCGTGTGGCGAAACCGTTGGCGCCCTTGGTGTCAGTGAAGACATAGCCTTTGCCATCGGCACTCAAAGAAACCGTGTCCAATTTGTCGCTGCCAAGCACCGTAATGTAATTTTTGATACCGCTGACCTGAACATACGAGCCATCATACTGGCGCTGCTGCAAGCTCAACGTATATGTCACCGTATCGGCACTGGAAATCATGGCATCGGCACCCGCGAGCTTGGAGAAGTCATACGTTGCCACCAGCGCGATCGTGCCATCGGCGGACTTGAGATCATCGATGTTGATGCCCAGCTGCGACCTCTTGGAAGCCTCGAGCGCAATAGTCGAGGAACCAACGTTCGTGCGGTAGTAACCAGCGCCACCATCGTTATATGCCGAGTTGCTACTGGTGCTGAGCGTTTCGGCATGCGTAGAGAGGTACGCACGGTAGTTGGGCTTCGTGTACTTATCGTTGCCGTTATTCTGCGAAGCGATAATACCCGCCTGGCACGCGAGCTCCGTCATGGTGAGATTCGCCTTCATGGTGATGGTGAACTGACTGCCATGTTCCTTGGCTTTCTCGCGAATGCCGGAAAGATCGATGGCTTTGCCGTTGGCATCCGCGAGTACAAGTGACATGTCGCCACCCGTTGCAGACCAGTCTTTGGCAGCAATCGCCGGCGTTTCCATCGTGCCGGCATCAGTCCACCCAGAACCATCCCACGTGTAGTAGTTATCCCCCACCTTCACGTAGAACGAATACATGCCCTGGGTTCCAGTCGGGTAGCCGTGCGCGCCCGCGGCAACACCGCCCTCGTAGTTCACGAGCGAAGAATCCAACTGGTAGTACAGCGCGTCAGAGCTTGTGTACTCCTGCTCGCCAAATGCAATGGTGTCGCTCACGTCCATATCGAGCGGATAGGTCGTTTCTCTCACGGTCATCTGGTTGATGCTCGTATTGCCGTCCGCCGAAGTTTTGTTATCCACCAAATTGTGCTGGAAGTTCGTGGCAACGCTGTACGTCGAGGCGGTGTTCTCATGCGAGTCCCGCGAGTCCTTCTTCCCCTCTTCGCGAAGCGTGTAGTTAAGATGCGTGTTAACGCTTGTCGTGACCGACATACCGGTATATCCGTTGACGTTGGCAGAGCCCTGAGGCGTGCGAACAACAAGATAGAAGCTCTCGCTCTTGGGTTGCTCGTTGGCGCCCTTCTTCGGAACAGTCAGGTCATAGAACGGACCCTCTTTATCCGCATCGGTCTTTAGGCGGTAATAGTCGCCGCCAATCTTCGCGCCGGCAATGCCAATCAGTTCAGCCTCAGTCTTGCCGCGCTTCTCATCGTCGGTCAGCTTAATCCATGCGCCGTCATCCGCTTCTGCCGCCGTCGCACCCATAGTCTCGCTGAGCCACTGCTCCGTATAGTGACTTCTGTTGGAGTCCTCAAAGTCCGTCAGCGCAACCGATGTGCAGGATCCGCCCGCAGGCACCGTATATTGATATTCCTTACTATTATGTGCCGTGTCCACGAGCGTCAGCTGCGTGCCCGCCGGCAAGGCTCCCTTTGCTCCACCGAACTCAATGCGTTTGTTAAGCGGCCTCATGTCGCCGCCACTTGCCAAGTGCGTGTTCCAGCCATACTCCGTCGGCTGCTTATACGCCTTGTTGTATGTCCAGGTAAGATAGCCCGTCATGGTCTCGCCGCTGCTAATGAGCACGTGCTTGTCGTACTTGCTGCCGTAGTCGATGCTATTGAAGTTAGACCCCTCGGAATACGTTGCCGTAAAGTTGATCTCGAACACGCGCTTGACGATGATGGGCACCATAACCCTGTAGCTCTGGCCAGCCTCGGTAAAGGTGACGGTAAGCAGGTTGAAACGACCCTTGCCGTTATCCCAGTTAGTGTTAGCGCTGATCGACAAAGATGAACCGCTGCCTTTAACGTCGAGTGCTTTGTCGGTCACATTGGATTGCTTTACAAAGACGCCGTCCTCGAGTTTGAATACGTCGACCGTTGCCGAGACATGCGACCCGTCCGCATTTAGGCGCAGCGCGTCCGAATAGCCACCGTTGGTAACAATGTTGAGATAGTCCTTGACGGTATCCGAATCATTGCCCGAAAGGACGAGGACGTCGGGGTTGGCGTCCGTCTTTGTAGCATCCGTGTCATTGTTCTCGTTGAACTCGCGGGCGCTGGAGGCCGAGTATTTCGAAGTGTTTTGATAGACACCGTCTTTATCGATTCCGCCGATGTTGGCGTAGGCGTAATGATTGTCGGCGCTGGCGCTCGGCGGATTCTGGATGGCCGCGGCGAGGTCAATGTTCATGCCATCGCCGAACAGAAAGCGATTGGTTGTGTCGGTGTTGGAAGCGCGCACAGCAAGACCGCTCGTCGGACTCGTAGTCACATAGGGTGAGACGGCAGCCGTCACATTGCCGGTCTTGGCGTCATTGCTATACAGCGTCACGTCCTTGGCATCGGAAAGCGTGTCTTCGTAGTCACCAAACGCGACATACGACTTTTTATTAACCTCGCCGATCTTGCTGTTATCGCTCGCACGAATCAACGCAGGCATGTCCGTATTTTTTTGGCCCTTACCGAGCTTCACAGACACACCGGCAGCATACAGCTCGTATCCGTCAAGATTTTTCGTATCGACGCTGCCGAACAGAATGCCTTGGTCTTTCTTATTAAACGTATTGCTATCGAGCAGCACGTTGGCAAGATGGAACTTACCCTTGCCCTCTCCTGAGATGCCGCCGGAATCGGTTTCTCGGAATGTGTTGGAGGCGACCTTAATATTTGAAGCCGATACATCAATGCTATTTAGATATCGACCCGTCAACCCTCCGGAATACTGACCGTCAAACACAAGGTCTTCAACCGTTATATTGTCATAGACCACGCCTTGAGTGCTCCAAAAGTAGCCCAATACGCCGCCCATAACGCTATTCATCGAGAGTCGCAGGCCCTTAACCGTACAGTTATTAAACCAGTACTTGCAGTAAGTCCTACTATTTACGAAACCGATAACGCCACCGGCATTGCACAGATTTCCCCTATTTGTCGATACATTTCCGATATAGCAGCCTTGATCGGAAGTGACCGAGAGATTACTAATCGAAATAATTCCATAGTCGGCCCTTCCAATTAAACCGCCTACGCCCATATAGCTTCCAGCGTTCGTAAAATCAGCTTTTATCGTCACGTTTGAAACTTTTACTGCATTTGTTGTTTCCAGCTCCCTGGAATCCATCGCCGCAGCAACGGACACCGAATCTTTCGTCCAACCAAAGGCACCACCGATATGCGCGCCCGACGATGTGCCGGCTACAGTCGAATTCGATGCAACCGTAGCGTTTTTAGGGGTCGTCGTCCAAATACCGCACTTCGTACCCTCGTCCATAGCTCCGACATAGCCACCAACGTTGAGGCTACCACTCACATCCATATTGGTATAAGAGCAGTCGTACAGCTTGACCGGAGAGGCCGTTCTAGTCTTCTCGATTATCTCCGACGTCGAGGTGGTCGCCTTAGCCCTGCTGCAGTGTCCGGAGCTGCCCAACAGGCCGCCAACGTTTTTGGCGCCGGCAACCTTACAGCCAGTCATGGTCACATTGCGGTAAATACCAGAAACGCTGCCGTCATTGTTTGCTGTCACGCCTGCCAGCAGGCCAACGCCGACCTCACCTCTAGCTTTCCAGTCATTATCGTTCGAATTGTTTTGCCAATCGATGACATTTCCGGCCGCATCTTTGATAGTCAATTCAACGTCGCAGTCCGTGAATTTAAGGTCCTTGACCATACCATCGGCAGTGTTGACCGAAACGTTGTTTGAGGTAAACGAAACCGTACTAAACAAGGCGCCTACACCGGCAACCTTATAATCGTCGTCTTTATACTCCGTGACCCCATATACCGTATTGTCTTTTTTGCTACCGACCTTAATCGTTTCGCCGTTGCCGTTGATGCAGGCGATGCGGGGCACAATGCAATCACGGTCGACGCCCTTGCTGGATACGCATGCATTTGAGACATAGCGCCCCGAGAGGCCCGTAAAGCCCCTCCCGTAGCTGGTCATATTGTACGGTTCGTTCGATGCCAGTTGCAGCTCAACGCCCAACGACGCGCAGAGCGAGCCCGTCGCAGCATCGGCATAGCTATTAACCAGGTATGGCAAATTCATACCATCGGCTGTGAAACCGGGGGCCGTTTGGTCGTCGGCAATTGACCGCTTAAAGTCATCGGCAGCAGAGGCAGGGTTTCCCACATGCTCATACGCGGCGTTGCGAACCTTACCGTATCGCGCGTTGCCGAACTTATAGGAGGTCTTCGTATCGTACGTACCCCCCTCGTAGGACAGCGAAACGCCACCCGATGCGGCGCCTGAGTTAATGATGGCCGAAAGCACCAGCAGGCCCTGCGCACTTGTCGGCGTAACCCGAACGGTCGTGTTGTCACTTGCCGCCGTAGCGGTAACGCAGGACACACCTATGTTCTCGAGCTTATTGATCTTGTAGTTAGCGTCACCGTTATCAACGGTACAGTCCTCGCCCTCGCTAAAAGCGTAGCCGTCAATCACGCGGCCAACGTAGGGGTTGTCGTACAGCTGGAAGTTGCCGCCGCCTTCCGCAACGGGCTTGAACTTTTCCTTTGTGCCGCCACGCCATGAATCGCCCGTATTGCGGAAAATCACGCCGCCGCCCGCGATGGCGCCGACATAACCGCCGATAGGAACAAGATGCGAGCTGCCGGCAACCGTAAAGCCGGTTGTGGGGTTATCGGCCGTCGTTCCATTCACGACCACACCATCGATAATGTTATCGCCACCAAGGATACAGCCGATAACACCACCGAAAAACGCTGTCGGGACGCCGTCGGTGTCCTTGGCGGAATAAGTAATAGTTGCTTGTTTTGCTTGTGCGTTCACATAGCGAATATTTAGATTGCGCACCACGCTGCCATAGCTATAGGGAATGAGGCCGCGAAGCCCACCCCCATTGTTTTCGATCTCAATTGTTGCACGCCCAGAGGGCCCAAGGTCGCCAACAATAACGCCACGGAACGGGTTGGCCTTATTGCCAAAGCCGCCAAACGAAGCCGCATCTAGAGTGATCTTGTTGTCTTTGGCTGGCTCGATGCTGTAATACGCACTCTGCACATAGCGGCGCATGATTTCATCAGTCAACGTCTGCGTGGGGTCGGTCGTTTTGCCGTTCTTTTTCTCCCACTTTTTTCCGTCCTCATTGCTCTTCTTATAGACGTACACAACCTCATTGTCGGTCTTCGTTTTGTCGCCGCGCCGCTCGCACAGTTTGGACTGGTCGGCGGCAATGGTGACTTCCCAGCCGTCAAGAGCAGTGCCATTGTTTATGTAATTGGCAATGGCGTTCATCTCCGTCGCGTCTTTAACGGTGTACGGATCGCCATACGTGCCGCATCCCGTCATCAAATTAGGAATGCGCTGATTGACTTTAATTTCGTGGTACTGGACGCCATTCTCGGTGACTTTTCCCTTGTAAACGTAAGGAAGATAGTCACCAAACCGAGGATTCTCGGCATTTGCCGGCTTGTTATCAACCGTCACCAAACCACTATCGGTGCCATACGTCGTTTCGTCGTAATACCAAAGCTGCTTGCCGGAGTACTCCCCCTTGGCATCGATTTCGCTTCCATATGTCACCTTGCCCGCATCGGCATCGGCATCGGCCTTAGTAAAGGTGTAGTCTGCCGAGCCCGTGCCGGTGGTCGTGTAGCCAAAACTCTCCAGCAGGCTCGCATGGGTAAAAATCGTATTGCTCTTTTGGCTGGGCAAGCTGATTTGCTCAAACTTTGCCGTCACCTGATCGGAATTTGCATTGTAGCCCAAGCGTCCAAACAGACTTGAAGCTGCAGTCTTATTGGTTCCAAGAGCGTCAGCATAATTGCTCGCCGCAACATTTTTGACGTCCAAGTTGACATACCTTGTTATGGCGTTAATCAGCAGCGGAGCATATTGCTTATCTTCCGCTCCATCCACCTGCAAACCGTCAAGAGTCAGAGCATCGATTTTAATCGTAGCCTTCTTATCACCAGATGCTCCATAGGCGCAACGAAGCAGCAGCGCACCCGACACACTTTCAGGATCGGTTGAACTCTCTTTGTCATTGGCAGCCCGCCCAACCGTTCCGGAAAGAGTCACATTTTCGACTGTTAGATTCTTGTTTCCAATCGTACGAATAAGACCACAATGCATGTTCTCATGCTGGGTTGCAGAATTATTAACCTTATTGTTTTTCTGCTCGCTTTTTATCTTGGAATAGCAGAGGGTTATCTTGGCATTCTTGATTTGGACATCTCTGTTGCTGATATTCGTCGGATAGAAGCTATAGCCCGTCAGATCGATAGTGGCAATGGAGTCGCCGTTGCTGCTACCAATATTATTTCTGTCAAAAATGGCCGCATCGGCAGGAGCGATGTAGTTCCTCACCTCTAGGGGCGCATACAGCCTAGCGCACCACAAAAGCAGGTATTCAGGACGATCCATCCATCCGTCAGATTTTTTAGTTTGCGATAGATCCTTTACTGCCGTCCAGGCCCTGTCTAGGTTGTAGTAGTAGCGAGTATTTCCATTCGAGGCATATTTCTGCTTTTGCCCAACGCTCGTCCGGTTTTTATAGCCGTTATCTCCGCTTGGGTCCCCACTCATATCGAGCTCAGGCGTCTCCGTATGCAGAGAGACAACAGCATTCCAATCTCCATCGATAAGCTTGCGAATGGGATTGACACCATATGCAATCCACTCGTCAAAGGCCTTAAGCTGGTTGTCAGAAATGCCGATTGACGCATCTTCGACCCTGTAGGCCTCGCCCCAATAAGCTCGATCCTCAAGATAAAGACCCGTATAGACCTCTGTGCCATATTTTTGGGCATCTTTATTTTCCGTCTTGCTTGCACGGGCAATCAACACACCAAAGGCCGTGGCGGCGCGGGCGCTAAAGGCCGCACCATTCAAATTGATGGCGTAGTTATTGATAATCCAATGACCGCTGGCGGCGTATACGAGGCCGCCAATCTCAGATGCCACATCGGCAGTTACAGAAGAACCCTCCGAGGTCAAGGCGTACCTATCCGCAGAGCCACCTTCCATATTAACAGTGGTATTACCCCAGCTGTAGCCCAGAAGGCCACCGGCGCCGTTACGCCTGTCGCCGCTCTTGCCGACTGCCATGTTAAACGAGTTGAACGAAAGGCCCGTGATGTTGACTTTGGTGGTATTCTTCACGGTTCCCTGCGCTATGGTGCCGATAAAGCCACCGGCTTGGACGATTTTCGATGACTTTTCATCGAACGTTTTGTCAGCTGTTGCGCTAGCGTCGACTCTGATTGAGCCGCCAACCTGCAAGGCCGTCACGGCAAAGATCGCAGCAACGTCACCCACATAGCCAATGGCACCGCCAATACGAGTGTTGCCGCAGCAGGCACCGCCCGTGTTGATGGTCGTCTGAGCCTTCGTGCTGTTATTGAACTCAACGGTTGTAACCGCCGTAACGCTGCCTGCAATGCCTCCGATGTTCACATCATTGCCAAACGTATCGTCACATGTGATGTTTGCCCCACACGTTATGCCAGACAACGTCAGTTTTTCGTCCTTGGTACCGACGATGGTTCCCGCAAGCGATCCGGCATCGGTGGCCGAACCGTTATCGAACTTCATGGAGCCGGCGATGGTGACGCCGGAGATCGTTGCGCCGTTGACGGCCGCGAACAAGCCTAGACGGCCGTGACGGTAGATTTTGCCGTTACCTTTGCTTGTGTCGCTTTCGCCAAGCTCATCTTCGCCGCGCTTGCCGTACGGTTCGCCGACGGCAAGGTTGATTGTGCCGCTGCCGTTCAGCGTACCCGAGAAAACCTGCGAGTCACTTGCGCGGTCCTGCGTGAGGCCCGTCAAGCCTGTGCCGGCGAGATTAATTGTGCCGTTCACCATAATGTTCGAGGATTGCAAACCGTTCAGGTTGTTACCAGAGACTCCGGCAACCATCGGGTAGTAGGCGTTGGTTTGCCAGGTAATTGCGAGTTTAGCGAAATCCTCAACCGAGGTTAGGGTGTAGGCGCTATTGGCTGATTCCAACGATGTCGGCAAGGTTAAGACATGCGTGTTCGGATCGAGTGTAATAAAGTTTTTGCTCAGGCCCCCACCCAAGCGAATAACCTCGCCATAGGTCGCAATGTCATCCGTCTTCGAGGCTGCGTTGCTGCGTTTGAAAGTCCAGCCCGTGGCGCCTTTATCGGTCAGCTCGCCGTCAGAGCCATCCCCAACAGCAAAGATCAGCGCGTTGTTGTTCTCGAAGACAAGCTGGCCCGTCGTGCCATTCTCGGCAAAACGTGCACCCGACAAGTCCGTGATACCGCTGAACTTGATTACGGCATTCCGTGCAGAGCCCGCAATGCCCGCGGCTCGGTTCTTTGACGTACCGCCAATGGCGTTATCACTTGCAAGTGTGAAATCACGTACGTCAAGTACACTGCGTGCGTCAACAACGCCAACAGCTCCACCGAGTTTACCGGCGTCCGTTCGCGCCGAGGCGTCTCCCTTGCACGTAACCGTCACGCCGTCGAGCACAACGGCGGCAGGCTGCGAATTGGGATTCGTGCTATCGCCAACATAGCCAACAACGCCGCCCGCATCGGACAACCCACTCGCGAGGTTAAACTCGATTGCACACTTATTCTTATCTGCGTCCTTTTGAACGACAAAGGCGCGCAGGGCGTCATCGTCGCCCTTTGTCGTTGAGAACACCTTACCGACAAGGCCGCCATAACTGCCGCTGGCGTTGCCGTTCGTTCCCGAGGTGAGTCCGCTCTTATACGTTCCGCCCTGCACCACGATGTCGCCATTAGAAATATCGGCGATGCCAAAGAGAGCGCCAGCGTGCTGCGTCGCGCCAAGCGTTACGCCATCGCCCAGGTCGAACATATTGGGCTTAACGGTAAACCCTTGTGCAGAGCTCACGTCGCCGATAACGCCACCGGAACAGGCGCTGCTTTCATCGCCGACGTTGCGCGCCGGTTTAATCGTTACGCCATCAGCGATGTTGAGCACGAGGTTGGTAGCCTTACCGATAAGACCGCCACTGGCAGCCTTACCAATGACGCTAAAGGCGGAAAGATTAACTTCGCCTTTAATGGCTACGGTCGTGCCGTTGCCGCAGACGCCGATGAGGCCGCCGGCGCATGCGCCAACCTTGGTCGTCTGGATGGTCGGGATTCCGCTGTAGGCGTTCGGAAGCGTCAGCTTCTCAACGGAAAGAGATGCAGCATCTGCAAGGGTATTTGCGAGCAGGCCAACATTGTCGGTTTCGGATTTGATGTTGACGGTAGGAGCTGCGTCGCCTTTCGCCGCGCAGCTCGCATCGAGCACAAGTGCACCAGAGACAGAACCCAAAAGCGGTGAAGTCAAGGTGACCGCAGTCGTATTATCAGCAGCAGGGGCAACAGTAAGGTCAACGGTCAACTTATGACCCCCGCCAGCAATCGTCGTCGCGACAACGGGATCGCTCGTCGTGCCCTTCCAGGTGAGTTTAAGTGTCACATCCGCGGACAGCTCAACACTATTGAACAGGGGCCTATTTAAAACGACTGGGGTAGCCCCCAAGCCGAAGCTCCCCTTAAAAGGCGTGTTCTGAGCACCAAGGCCCAAGAAGTAAAGGTTGTCAACTGGAGAGCAGAGGTTAAACTCGCCCGTTCCCGTTCCGGAGCCCTTTGTGATGGCTGCATCCTGGTAAATGGCGGGATTGGCGTTGGAAAGCTTAATGAGATCCTCGCTGGTCTCAATGGTGACCTTAGTTACCCTATCGCCTTCGGCAGTAACCTTGGAGTCGCCAATAGCGTCCTTCAGATCGACAACCGTTTTGTACTTATATGTAGCATCTGCCTGGGCAGCGGCATCCGCGTCCGTGTCATCCGCTTGCTCCTCGTCAGCAGCACCCTCATTGGCAGCCGTATCTCCCTGGGACGCATCGCCCTCCGTTGTGGTATCGCCGCTGGTGGTTCCGTCGGTCGCAGAGTCCTGCGAGCCGTCGGTGTTGGTAGAGCCGTTGCCGCCTTCGGTAACGCCCGCATCGGCGCCCGGAGTCGTTACGGCATCATCAGATGCAGCCTGGTCGGCATCTTCCAAGGCGGTGGCCACGGCGTCCTGTACGGAGCGCGCCGTGTTGCCCGCAGCGTGCGCGGCAGAGACGGACGCCTCCATGACGGCGTCGAGCTCTTGCGCGAACACCTCTGTGGAGGGCGCGAGCGCCTGGAAAATCATGATCGCAGTCAGGCATGCGGTTGTTATGCGCTTTGCCGTTCTCATCTGGTCCTACCTCGTTCTATCTCATGCCCCGCGCGGGGTCTCAAAATCTATGCTTTCGGCTTGTTCGTTCCGGCTGAACACAAAACGACAATGTCTTTCCATTTGGTCGGCTTCGAATCGTCCTTCCGGTAAAAGGTGATGATTTCCGAACCGGGGGACGCATCGTATGTGACCGAGTTGCCGTTGACGGTCGCCTGCCCATCACCGTTCGTATGATTCTGCTTAAAGAACGGATCAAGCTCGACCCCGTCTCCCCACTCGAGCGTCACCTTAGTCGTAGCGCCCGTAACGGTCACGCGATAGTTGTATGCGTCGAAATTGCCGACATTCGTATCATCCGGATTCTTATCGACCCACTCGCCCGAAACGCCCGACGCCGTTACCTCTGCACGCTCGGCGGGCGCAATCTTAGCCGCGAGCCATTTGAGGTTCGTGCCGGGACTGTCGACACGGACCTGAGCCTTGACAGTGAAGGACGCCTTGTTGAGGTCCGCCTTGGCAAACGTAACCGTATACGTATACATAGTCGCCTTGTTGGCAGGGAAGGAAAGATTGACCGTGCCGCCCTCCGTCAGCGTGGGCGAACCGTTTATGCCCCAAGCTTTCGTCGTTCCCGTCGCCGTCACGCTTAGCGTCGCGTTGACGTCCTTGTCGTTGACCTTGTTCTTGTCGCCTAGCAGATGGTTGTAGATGCGAAAGGTAAAGGAGCAGTTGCCGTCCTTCGTATCGGCGATGACGCTTCGGACCGCAATATCCTCGTCACCCAGCATTTCGTCCGTGTAGCCCGTAAGCATGTCCGAGGCAAACAGCGCCTGCGACGTGCCCGAGACGGCGACCGACTTAAGAAAGTCGCCCGCCAAAAATGCCGCATAGGTAAGGTAGGTACCCGTCACAATCGCGACAGCGCACAGCAGCACCGCAACTGCCCATAGGCGTTTACGCACTTTTGAAGCAGGGGCCGCCGACTCCGTGCAGCAAGGCTTCGCCTTTGGCTCATCCACCTTCGCAAAGTGCTTGCCAACAGGTCTCGCGATTTCATTTTGCTCGTTCTTGTCTTTTCTCATCTGGCGCCCCTCCTTTCCTGCTATCAGTTGCCACTCGTGCCGCGAGCGATTAGGTAAACCATGTCGGTCTCTTTGACGTTTGAGACCTTGGTACCGTCTGCGTTGGTCACAACGCCCGGATTCCACGTGCATTCGATGATGAAGTTTGTGGCGGCGTTGGCCTTTTCGTCCTTGTAGCCATCGAGATCGCTCTTTTCGAACTTGTGATACCGGTACAGCGGGCGGGCGTTTTTTTGGACGTCCGTATAAGTGCCATATGTTGGGTCATTGGCGACAAGCTCTTTGGCCAAACTGCTCGTTCCGTCCGCGCTATTGATAAAGGTGAACGAAATCGGCGAGCCCTTTTCGCTCCACGAATACGGACGGTTGAGTCCGTCGAGACCGATTACGGTGCCACTTTTATCGCCTGAATCGTTGACCGTCACGTGATACACGTTGATTGTTAGCCCCGCGATATTCGTGGTATTTGCCACCTGCAACTCAAACTCTTGACCGCCAGCGCTCGGATTATCGTCATTGTCGCTCTGCACGCAAAACGCGCGACGAATGGTCACGTTACCGTTGTCGTCCGTCACATCGCCACGTGACTCGTCATACGAAATCTCGATAGGTTCAATGCTTGTCTGGTTGGGGCCCAGAACCTTAAGCTGCGCCGGGGTTTGAATCTTGCCCACCGTGGACAGGCTTTTGCTGCCCACAAACCACGAGAGCGACAGTCCGATGATAAAAACGATTGCCGCCAGCAATACCAGGACTGCGAGAGCCTGTGCGCGATGGTTTTCTATCCAATTGCGGGCGTCGCCGAGGCATGTTTGCATGGTACTCATGAGCTCACGCCCTCCTGAGCGCTCATTCTAAGTTGGATGTATTCGACCTTGTCGCCGATCTGTTCGTCCGCGTTGTTGTACAGCGCCGAGCAGATGGCGGTATCGCTGGAGGACATGTCGGCCGAAACCGCGGGGGCTTCAGCAGCACTCTTGCCGCTTGCCGTGCCATAGAAATAGTTCGCTTTATGCGTGTTCATGTCCGCCTGCAAGGCACCGTAGTCAGACTTCTCGTCCCCCGCCGAGGCAAACAGATTCTTATAGTAATTCGTATTGCCCGTAAGGACGAAGTTCTGGAAGTACTCCGGCCACACCCAGTACAGCGTGATGGGAACGGATTTGTTTGTGGGGTTGGTCGTTTTGCCGTCTTCGCAAAATGCGCTCTTTGGAATCTCGATCTTGCCATCAACCACGCGGCCCGAGTAATAGCCGTTCTCGCAGCCCGTAAAGAACAGCAAATGGCCCTTGACCAAGCCGAGGAGAGTCTCGGCCTCGGCCGTCAGCGTTCCCCCGTCCTCGACAACGCCGACGCCAACGCTCGTGACCTTAAGCACGCGTGACAGATTAATCGTGACTCCGTTTAGGTCACTCACCAGCGGCGTCACCGTAAACGCAATCTTGCCTCGGGCACCCGGATACAGGGAGCCAGCAGTCTCGTTGTTAAGGTTGGAACCGAGCGTCACCGTCATGGCGTCGGTCGTATCCAGGCCGGCGATGGCTTGCTTTTCCTTGTCCGTGCGTTCATTGCGCTCGTAATAGCCCACATGGGCATCGGTATCGCTCGCAGCAGCAATCGTATACCGCTCCGCCTTCGCCCCGATCGTACTCCCCGTAGCGCTCACTCGATCGTTCGCGGCAAACCAGGCCAGGCATGCAAAGATGGCGACGATGGCGGCCAGCACAAACAGACCGCTCACCAGGAAATCCTTCCAGAAATCCTTGAGGGTCCGCACGTGCTCGTCGGCAGCTTGGCGGTACTCGGCCGCCGTCTTGTGCTGCTGGGGCTCGCTATGTCG
>CAKUHK010000026.1:0-27460 GCA_934655965.1 uncultured Collinsella sp. | reverse complement strand
CGGCCTCCACGCTCGCGCACGGGCTTGGGCGGAGCGATGTGCTCCAGGTTGTTCATAGTCGGCAGCAAGAAGGCGGCCGTCTTGCCGGTGCCGGTCTGGGCGGCGGCAAGCAGGTCGCGACCCTCGAGCACCACGGGGATGGAGCCAGCCTGGACAGGCGTCGGCGCCGTGTAGCCCAGGTTCTCGATGGCACGAAGCATCTCGTCCGAAAGCCCCAGCTCGTCAAAGGAGGGCAGGTTCTCGGTCGCGGACTCGACGGTCTCGGCGGCGCTGGCCTCGTCGGCAGCATCGAAGGCAGCCTGGGTCATGGCCTCGCGGGTCTCGTCCAGAATCTCGGCGTCCGTGACGTCGGATACAGAATTACGCATATGTTGTTGTTCCTTATCTGCACGCGTTATGGGCACGGCATGCTGCCGCGCGGGCGTGCTTGGTAGTGCGCTAATACATACAAAAACAGGTGCGCACAGAGAGGACGTTGCTCAGCACGCTGGCGATCGCTTTGGCCGCCCTATCACGCGCCGTCCAGACGCAGCAGCTCTAAGCGATGGAGCAGATTCGCCGCCGGTTAGTATACCCGCGCTTCGCATGCCCCCACGTAAACCACAGATGACGGGGCGTTGGGCTATAGCGTCGAAAGAAATGCAGGGCAATCATCCCAATCTGTATCGAAATGACGTGTATCCCATTTCTCCACTGGACACCCCCAGGGGGTATGGGTGTATAGTATCGGCAGGTTAACATTTCCGACACTACGTCACAGAAAGGAGAAACCATGGCTCAAGATAAGTTTGATGTGGGCGGCATGACGTGCGCCGCCTGCCAGGCGCACGTTGACCGCGCCGTCAGCAAGCTCGACGGCGTCCAAAGCGTCGCAGTCAATCTGCTCGCCGGCTCCATGCTGGTCGACTATGACCCCGCGCAGGTCACCCCCGACGACATATGCACCGCCGTCGACCGCGCCGGCTACTCGGCATCGCCCGTCAGCGCGGGCACCGAAGCCACCCCGAGCGGCAGCGCGCAAGCCAGGTCCGGCGCCGCCCATATGGAGTCGCCCACCAAAAAGCTGGAGGTCGTCGCCTCCGCCATGCGCACCCGCCTCATCATCTCGATCATCTTCCTCATCCCGCTGTTCTACATAGGCATGGGGCACATGCTCGGCTGGCCGCTGCCCGGCATCTTCACCGACCACACCCATAGCATGACGCTCGCGCTCACCGAGCTCGTCCTGCTCATTCCCATCGCCTACGTCAACGACGCCTACTTTATCAACGGCTTCAAGTCGCTTGTGCACGGCGCGCCCACCATGGACGCCCTTATCGCCGTCGGCGCCACCGCGTCTATCGCCTGGTCGCTCTACGCCACGTTTATCATGGCCGACCAACTGGCCGCCGGGCAGGTTCACGAGGCCATGATGACGGGCATGGACAACCTGTATTTTGAGAGCGCCGGCACGATTCTGTCGCTCGTCACCGTGGGCAAATACCTCGAGACGCGCAGCAAATCCAAGACCGGCGGCGCCATCGAGGCGCTGATCGACTTGGCGCCCAAGACCGCGACCGTCGTGGCCGAGGACGGCACCGAGACCACCGTCGACGTCGACGCCATCCTGCCCGGCCAGGTGCTGCGCGTGCGCCCCGGCGAGTCCATCCCCGTCGACGGCGTTGTGCTCGAGGGTGCCTCGGCCGTAGACGAAAGCGCACTTACCGGCGAGTCCATCCCCGTGGAAAAGACCGCCGGCGACACCGTCAACGCCGCCACGGTCAACCGCACCGGGTCGTTCACCTTCCGCGCCACGCGCGTGGGCTCCGACACGTCGCTCGCCCAGATTATTCAGCTCGTCGAGGACGCCAACGCCACCAAGGCGCCCATCGCCCGCATGGCCGATAAGGTCGCCGGCGTGTTTGTGCCCGTGGTGTTTGCGATCTCGGCCGTGACCTTTGTGGCGTGGATGGCGCTGACCGGAAGTGTGAACGAGGCGCTCACCTCCGCCGTGGCCGTGTTGGTGATCAGTTGCCCGTGCGCGCTGGGGCTGGCCACGCCCGTCGCCATTATGGTGGGCACCGGCAAGGGCGCCGAGATGGGCATTCTGTTTAAGAGCGCCGAGGCGCTGGAGAACCTGCGCAACGTGGGCACCGTAGTACTCGACAAGACGGGCACCGTCACCCGCGGCAAGCCGGCTGTAACCGATGTCGTGGTGGCCAAGCGCGCCGACGGGACGCCTGCCATGAGCGAGAGGGCACTGCTCAAACTGGCCGCCGCGCTGGAACGCCAGAGCGAGCATCCACTGGCCGAGGCGATTATGGCCGAGTGCGAGACACGCGGGATCGTCGCGCGCATGGTCGAGGGCTTTACCGCTGTGCCCGGCCGTGGCGTCACGGCGCGCGAAGGTCAAAATGTCATCGCCGCCGGCAACGTGCGCCTGATGAACGAGCTGGGGATCACCGTGCCCGCGGGCCTTGCCGAGCAATTTGCCGCCGAGGGCAAGACGCCGCTGTTCTTTGCCAAAAACGGTGAGCTTGCCGGCGCCATTGCCGTGGCCGATGAGGTTAAGGAGACGAGCGCCGAGGCCATCGCCGCGCTGCGCTCGCTCGGCGTCGACGTGCGCATGCTCACCGGCGACAACCGCGTGACGGCCGAGGCCATCGCCCGCCGCGTGGGACTCACCGGCGAGCAGGTTATCGCCGACGTGCTGCCCGCCGACAAGGAGCGCCACGTGCGCGAGCTGCAGGACGCGGGCAGCAAGGTCGCCATGGTGGGTGACGGCATCAACGACTCCCCCGCCCTGGCGCGCGCCGACGTGGGCCTTGCCATCGGCACCGGCGCCGACATCGCCAAAGAGGGGGCAGATGTGGTGCTCATGCGCAGTGACCTTATGGATGTCGCCCGTGCCATCGAGCTATCGCGTGCCACGATCCGCAATATCAAACAGGATCTGTTCTGGGCGTTGTTCTACAACGGTATCGGCATCCCGCTGGCGGCGGGTGCGTTCTTCCCGCTCACCGGCTGGCAGCTCTCACCCATGTTCGGCGCCGCGGCGATGAGCCTGTCGAGCGTGTGCGTCGTGACCAACGCCTTGCGCCTGAAATCCTTTAAACCAAAAGTGGCAAAATAGGCTCACCATTAAGTCCATTTAAAACGGGTTTTCCAGGTGCCCGAGATTGACCTGAAAGAGGAGCGACGCGTACTTTGGTACGCGAGCGACGGCTTGAAGGTCAAGGTCGGGTGCCTGGGAAAGCCGACACAACAGAGAGGAATACCCATGCGTTACACGATCAAGACTTCGGGCCTTATGTGCGGCCACTGCGACGCTACTGTCGAGACCGCGCTGCTCAACGTGGCAGGCGTGACCGACGCCGACGCCGATCACGAGACCCAGACCGTCCAGGTGGAGTGCGCCGACACCGTGACCGCCGAGCAGCTCGCCGCCGCCGTCGAAGGCGCAGGCGAGAAGTTCCACGCCTTGTCCGTAACCGCCGCGTAACGACCTGCGCATACCCACCCCCGACCAGAAACGAGGACCCGCCATGATGGCAGACCATAAATCGGTGACCCGTATGCTCAAGACGGCACGCGGGCAGATCGACGGCATCCTGCGGATGGTCGAGGAGGATCGCTACTGTGTCGACATCTCCACGCAGCTCATGGCAACGCAGGCACTCATCGCGCGCATCAATGCCGACGTGCTCAAAGCCCATATCGAGGGCTGCGTTGCCTCGGCCATCGAATCGGGAGACGAGGAGCTCAAGGCCGCTAAGCTCGCCGAGATTGAACGCGTCGTCGACAAACTTGCCAAGTAATTGGTGCAAAGTAACCTGTCCCCGATGTACCAAAAGGGGTATAAAGGCGTGCAGCGTATCGAATGAAAGGCAGTTTGCATGGATAACTTTATGAAAGGTCGCAACGGCGCCGACGAACTCACCATCGTGCTGGGCTTCACGGGAATTATTTTCGCGATGGTCGGATCGATGGCCCGCATCCAGTGGCTCAGTTGGATCGCCATCGCCGTCATCGTGATCGGCGTGCTGCGTGGCCTGTCCAAAAACATCGACGCCCGCCGCAAGGAAAATGATGCCTTCGTTGCCGCGACCGCGAACGTCCCCTGCCTGGGCAAGTTCGTCGCCAGCCTGGGCGGCGGCACGGCGGCGGCCAGCGCCTCGCGCGCATCGGGTACGAGCAAGGAAGACTTTGAGCGTGCCAAACGCACGGCCAAGAAGATGTGGAAGGGCCGCAAGACCACGGCCTACCTCAAGTGCCCCAACTGCGGCCAGATGCTCTCCGTCCCCAAGGGCAAGGGCAAGATCCGCGTCACCTGCCCCAAGTGCCACGCTAAGATGGAAACCCGCTCCTAGCGCCCGTACGCGGGACAAATTAATCAGGTTTATTTGTCCCACATCTAAAGGAGTTGTTCGATAAAAATGCCGAGGCCTCGCACTGAAACCTCGGCATTTTTTATACGGCAACGGAATGTGACAAAGGGACTGTCCCTTTGTCACACTACGCCACGCCGTCGCGGGCGAGCTCCTCGGCCAGCGCCTCGGCAGGCATGTCCATAATCGCGTCGAGCTCGGCATCAACCTCGGAGATGCGCTTCACCTTGAGCTTGCGCACCAGCTCGCCGCGGCACATCACGTGCATCGGCTCGCGCAACGCCGCCAAGTCGTCCAGAGGGCTCTCGCGCGTCACCAGGATATCGGCCGCCTTGCCGCACTCGATCGTGCCGGTCTCGCCGCCCAATCCCAGCAGCTCGGCATTGACCTGCGTGGCCGTATGCAGCGCAAAGGCGTTACTCACGCCGACGTACTTGGCAAAGTAAGCCACCTCGCGCCACATGTCGTACTGCGTCACGAACGGGCAGCTCGAGTCCGTGCCCAGGCCCACCTTAACGCCAGCCTCCAAGGCAGCGCGGGCGCTCTCGATAATGCCCGAGCACACGATGTCGCCGTTCTTCTTTTGTGTATCGGTCGAATGGGTCTTCTCCGGATCGAGTAGCACAAACGGCAATGCCGGGCTGATCGTGCAAGTCACGCTCGGCGCGCGACCCTCGAGCTGCGTACCAGCGGCGCCGCGATACAAATCCAAGATTTCGGGCGTCATCGGAGCGCCGTGCTCGATCGTGTCGACGCCGGCCTGAAGCGCGGCCTTCACGCCTTCGGTGCTCTCGACATGGGCCATGACCGGAAGGCCTGCATCGTGCGCCGCCTTGCACGCAGCCGCGGCAACCTCCGCCGGCATACGCAGCACGCCCGGCTCGCCCACCTCGGTCGCGTCAAACACGCCGCCCGTTACGAACAGCTTAATGACGTCGGCACCGCGCGCATACAGGTCGCGCACCTGCTCAGCCGCCTCGGCGGGACTGTTGGCCACCTGGGCAAACAAGCCCGCGCCATGGCCGCCCGGCACCGTAACGCCCGTGCCCGGCGCCACCAGACGCGGGCCCTGATACTTGCCGGCATCGATGGCGTCGCGTACGGCAAGATCGGCAAACAGCGGATCGCCCGCACCGCGCACCGTCGTCACGCCACTTGCCAGCTGTTGTTGGGCGCTCCCCTTGAGGATGTGGCGAACGATGGCGCGGCCCACGGGATTGTCGAGTTTCTTCATGAGTGCGCCCGCATCGCCCGCCGAGACCGGCTTGCCCGAGCCGCACAGATGCACATGCATATTGATGAGACCCGGCATGAGGTATGCACCGTTCAAGTCGATAACCTCGGCGCCCGCGGGTGCCTGCGCCACGGCGCTCGGCCCCATCCATGTAATGACGCCGCGCTCGACGACCACGGCCATATCGGGCTGCGGCTCCATTTGTTCCGAACCATCTAGAACGGTCGCATTGATAAACAACGTGGAACGATCGGCAGACGCCATATCGAGCTCCTCCCTCACGATTAACTTGAACATCTGTCCATTATCACCTAGTCCAGCAGGATTGCTGCGGACATATCGGTTAACGGAGAAAGGAGGGGAATGAGAACTTTCGGCAGCCACCAACCTTCCGTCTCGATCTGTAACAGGTAGGCCGGTTTTCAGCCCCTTCCCGTTACGGATCGAGACATTCGGTCGATGCCGCACCCATTCATCTCAATCTGTAACAGCTACGGGTCAAAACAGCCCCAAGATGTTACAGATCGAGACAAACCCCTCAGTGCCCATACCACTGGCGCCGCCATTCCTCAGCTAAATCAGCCTGCCGAGGAATACCTGCCACCCTCATCTTCTCGACCAGCTTCCCCGGGTCTTTGAGTTCGTTAAACGTAAACCGCAGCACCTTGTGCCCGAGCATTGTCAGATGAGATTCCCGCTGACGCTCCGCCACGAACGGGTCGACCGACTCCCAGCCCTCGCCGCTCTGCAAGGTGTACTTCCCCTTTCCGTCGAGCTCGCCGATGACACACGCCCCATCCTCGAGCCGCCAAAAATAGTCGACGCGAAACACCTGCCTCGGATCGAGCGGGTCGCGAAACTCCACCTGCAACTCCGGCACAGGGAAGCCATACGCAATAAAGGACGCCCGAAAACGAGACTCGCCGCCGTTTTCGGACAGCCCGTCCGCATACGACGTCATCACCCGTGCCCTGCGATACCCTCGCCTGCCCTCGCAATCAGCGCGGAGGCGCTCGCAAAGGTCGTCGCGCGATACGCCCTTCGCCCGCAGTGCCGAATCGGCAATCGCCAAGCCGTACGAAAACGGCGCGCGTAGCAGACAGTCCTCCACCGTGCGCCAAAACGGTGTCGCCCGCACGCCGTCGACGCGCTCAAGCACACCCGTCATCTGCGGACGCAACAACCTGCACCCGCTGCTCAATGCCACCGAGCAGCCCGTCTTAACAAGAAAACGCGGCCCGAGCAGATCATTCGGCACCTCCAGGCACCACAAAAGCGCCGCGTCATAGCCCCAAAACGCCCAATCGGGATGAAATTCCGCAAGCCCCTTGATAGTCCGCAGCGCTCGCTCTGCCGGCGTCAGCGAATCCCAGTCATGTTGAAGACAAAACAGATGCGGCTCGGGCTCCGCAATATCATCAGTACCCACATGACGCCGCAGCCACATGAGCTCGGCATTGTCATGGGTTGCAAGCAGCGTCCCTTGCTCGGTCGCCTCCGTGAGCCGCGCGAGCATCCTGTTCCGCGCCAACGTGTTACGAGTCGCATGCCTATGCTCGCAGACGGTATTGGACACTTCCATCACCACCAAATCTGACAAACGAACCATCACCGCCGATGCCGCCGCACCCGTTCATCTCGATCTGTAACAAGAAGACGACATTTGAGCCTCCAGATGTTACAAATCGAGATCTTCCGGCAGCAGTCCAACCCTTTGTCTTGATCTATAACAGTTAGACCGGTTTTTAGCAGTCAGCTGTTACAAATCGAGATCTTTCATCGGCAGCCAACCTTCCATCTCGATCTGTAAAAGTTACGGCCCCAAACAAGCCTTAGATGTTACAGATCGAGACAAAGCCAGGGGCAGCGGCCCCAACCTCTACTCCCATTCCTGCTCGTAGATGTTGAGTGACTTTACGTACCGCCCCTGGGCGCCCATGGTGTCACGGATCAGGCGTAAGAAGAAGCTGATGCACGAGGTGTCAAAACCGTCCTGCAGGTCCTCCGGATGCACCGCACCCGGCCCATCGACCGCCGTGTCACTCAGACGCGCGATGTCGTAGAGGTAGAGCTGTCCCGCTGTCAGCCAGACATCGTCCACGCACGCGAGGCGCACCGCGATCGCGCCATCGCGCCAGTGCCCTTTCTGCACGATATGCGGATCGTAGACATCAAAACGGCGATCGGTGCGCGCATCCTTCAGCGCAACCATGCCGGTCGCGGAATCTTTATCCAGAATGCCAAAACGCGAAAAGTACTGCGTATCGCGCACCTGCTTAAGTCGCTCGAGCGAAGCGGGCGAAATTGACGCTGGCGGCTCGTCAACATACAGTTCGAGCAACGTCGCACCGTGACGATATGGACGCTCAAAGAGCAGCCAATCAGTAAATGCCATGTTGTAGGCCATGATTTCGTTTTGAGAGGGCTCTTCGCAATAATTGAGCCATGGGTCGACAATGATCTCGAACTGCTCGCGCGCCGGCTCCAAAAACTGAAACTTCCGCAGCATCCAAAAATAAGCCATATCGGCGATATCGTTGCCGACGGCCTCGACCAGATGCTCTCGGTCTAAAACGTGCTCAGTCATGGCATCCTCCTCAAATTGATTGGCCTCAATTTGAGCTTACGAGGAGGGTAGGCAGCCGCTGTCAGCGCGGACAAAATAGGCATCCGGCTGCAAACCAGATGCTGACCAGACACTTGACGGAATGCTTGCCCGAATAGGCACGCCACAAAGAACCCGCAGGTAGATATAGACAATGATTCAGCTATTTTAAGCCGTGCCACCCCGGCCACCACAGAAACAGCAGAGCACCACAACCGCAAGCGTCAACAAAAGAACAGGCGCCCCGCAAAGAGTGCCCCCAACGACTAGACAAAAAGGAACGTCCCCAATGACCAGTCATCGGGGACGTTCTTAAATGACTACTTTACAGCGCCAGCGCCTCGGCGACCTCGGCGGCGCAGGCCAGGGCGTCGGCCATGGCGTTCACCACGAGCGAGCTGCCGTTGCGGGCGTCACCGGCCACATACACCGGCGTGGCATCGGCGGCGACACCGTCCACACGGGCCGCGAGATGCGAGCCCTCAGCGGCCATCACGGGCAGCGGGCGTCCTGCGGCGGCAACGGGCACGCCCACCGCATCGAACACGCCGTGCTCGGGACCCGTAAAGCCGCAGGCGATGAGCACCAGCTGCGCCGGCACCTCGTGCTCGGAGCCCGCAATGCGCTCCGGCTTTCCGGCCGACCAGTCCAGGTCGACCACGCGCAGGCCCGCAGCCGCGCCCTTCTTGTCCAACAGCACCTCAAGCGTATCCACACCCCAGGCACGCATCTCGCCGCCCATCACGGCGATAGCCTCCTGCTGGCCATAGTCGGTCTTCTTCACGTTGGGCCACTGCGGCCAGGGGTTGCTCGCCGTGCGCTTATCGGGCGCCGCCGGTAAGAACTCAAACTGGCGCACGCTGCGCGCACCCTGGCGCACCGCGGTGCCCACGCAGTCGTTGCCGGTATCGCCACCGCCAATAACCACGACATCCAAACCACGCGCGTCAATGGCGGGCTCGCCGCCGTCGAGCACCGAGACGGTCGAAGCCGTCAGGTAGTCCACGGCATACACCACACCCGGGGCGTCGATGTTCGCAGCCGAAAGACCACGCGGAGCACGGGCTCCGGCGGCCACCACGACAGCGTCAAAGTCGTCGAGCTTGGCGGCAACCTTGGGATCACTTACGTCGGCGTTCAGCTCAAAGACAATGCCTAGCTCGCGCATGAGTGCCACGCGACGCTCGACCACGGACTTCTCGAGCTTCATGTTGGGGATGCCGTACATAAGCAGGCCGCCCGGGCGGTCGTCGCGCTCAAACACCGTCACGCGAGCGCCGCGACGGGCGAGCTCCCATGCGGCAACCAGGCCAGCAGGGCCGGAGCCCACCACAGCAACCGTGGGCGCACCCTCCCCCGCCGGCTCAAAGCGGCGCGGGCCGCCGTTGGCCCATTCGTGGTCGCTGATCGCGCGCTCGTTGTCGTGAATCGTCGTGGGCTGGCCGTCGACCGAACCCAGGTTGCACGCTGCCTCGCACAGCGCCGGGCACACGCGGCTCGTGAACTCGGGCATGGGCGAGGTGAGCGACAGACGCTCGGCCGCCTCGTCCCAGCGGCCGCGATACACCAGCTCATTCCACTCGGGAATCAGGTTGTGCAGCGGGCAGCCGCTCGGGCGCGCCTTGCCAAAGCTCGCGCCCATCTGGCAAAACGCCACGCCGCACATCATGCAACGGCTCGCCTGGGCGCGGCGCGCATCATCGTCGAGCTCCACGTACAGCGGATCGAAATCGCGGCTGCGCTCCTCCACGGGGCGAAGCTCGTGGGTCACGCGATCGATATCAAGAAAAGCACCGGGCTTACCCATGGCACTTACGCCTCCTTCTTGGTCGAAGCAACAGGGCCGGCAGCAGCGGCGGGCACAGCAGCATCCGCAGCGCCGCCCGCCACGTCAAAGCGAGCAACATCGGCAGCGTCGGCGCGACCGGTCACGATGTCAAACGCCAGCTCCTCGGCCTGCGCGTGCGTCTTGCCCGCCGCCTCGGCAGCAGCGACAATCGCCAACACGCGCTCGTACTCGGTCGGGATGACCTTCACAAAGTGCTTGCTCATCGAGTCGAAGCTGTAGAGCAGCTTAATACCGCGCGGGCTCTGCGTCGCGTCCACGTGCTCCTGGATGAGCGCGCGAATCTGCGCCAGCTCGTCGGCCGTCGGGACCTTGAGCTCAACGCTCTCGTGGTTCACGCGGGCATCAAGCGTGCCGTACTGGTCAAAGACATAGGCCACGCCTCCCGTCATGCCGGCGGCAAAGTTCTGACCGACCTCGCCCAGAATGAGTGCCAGGCCACCCGTCATGTACTCGCAGCCGTGGTTGCCACAGCCCTCGACCACCACGGTGGCGCCGGAGTTACGCACGCCAAAGCGCTGACCGGCCAGGCCGTTAATGAAGCCGCGTCCGCTCGTGGCGCCAAAGAATGCCACGTTGCCCACGATGATGTTCTCGTCAAACTTATAGGTCGCACGCGGGTTGGGGCGCACCGAGACCTCGCCGCCCGAAAGGCCCTTGCCAAAGTAGTCGTTGGCGTCACCGCATACGTTGAGCGTAACGCCACGCGGCAAAAAGGCGCCAAAGCTCTGACCGGCCGAACCGTCGCAATCGATGGTGATGGAGCCGGCGGGCAGGCCCTCGGGATGTGCCTTGGTCACCGCGTTGCCCAGGATGGTGCCCACGCAGCGGTTGACGTTGGCGATGTCGGCATGGAAGCGAATCGGACGCAGGTGCGCACGCGCATCGGCCGTGTAGGGCACAAACAGCGTGGAGTCGAGCGTCTTGTCGAGCTCGCTGTCCGCAGCCATCTGCGGCAGGAAGTGACGGCCGTCGGCGCCCGGAATGTGGGCACCGAACTCGCAGGTCGCGCTCGCCAGCACGGGCGAAAGATCCAGCAGGTTGGCCTTGCGGTTGCCCGGCACCTCGACCTGGCGCAGGCACTCGGGATGGCCGACCATCTCGTCGATGGCGCGGAAGCCCAGGCGCGCCATGACCTCGCGCAGCTGCTCGGCAACAAAGAGCATAAAGTGCTCAACGTGCTCGGGTTTGCCGCGGAAGCCGTGGCGCAGGCGGCAGTTCTGCGTAGCGATGCCGGCCGGGCAGGTGTCCTGCTGGCAGTCGCGCTGCATGAGGCAGCCCATGGAGATGAGCGGCATGGTCGCAAAGCCAAACTCCTCGGCACCCAGCAGGCAGGCGACGGCGACGTCGGTACCGTCCATGAGTTTGCCGTCGGCCTCGAGCACCACGCGCGAGCGCAGGCCGTTTTGCAGCAGCGTCTGCTGAGCCTCGGCAAGGCCGAGCTCCAGCGGCAGACCCGCATGCCAGATAGAATCGCGCGCAGCGGCACCCGAGCCGCCGTTGTGGCCGCTGATCAAGATCTTGTCGGCTGCGCCCTTGGCAACACCGGTGGCGATGGTGCCGACGCCGGCCTCGCTGACCAGCTTGACCGACACGCGCGCGCCGGGGTTGGCGTTCTTAAGGTCGAAGATGAGCTCGGCCAGGTCCTCGATGGAGTAGATGTCGTGGTGCGGCGGAGGCGAGATCAGGCCGATGCCGGGCGTGGACTGACGGACCTCGGCAATCCAGGGGTAGACCTTCTTGCCGGGCAGGTGTCCGCCCTCGCCGGGCTTGGCGCCCTGGGCCATCTTAATCTGGATCTCGAAGGCGCTGCACAGGTAGCGGCTCGTCACGCCAAAGCGGGCACTTGCCACCTGCTTGATCGCGGAGTTCTTGGAGTCGCCGTTGGCCAGCGGGGTCTCGCGACGCGGATCCTCGCCGCCCTCGCCGGAGTTGGAGCGGCCATGCAGACGGTTCATGGCGATGGCCATGCACTCGTGCGCTTCCTTGCTGATGGAGCCGTACGACATGGCACCAGTGTTAAAGCGGCGGACGATGTTGAGCGCGGACTCGACCTCGTCGAGCGGCACCGAGGTACGGCCGCTGTCGTCAAAGTCCAGCAGGTCGCGCAGGCGCACGGCGCGGCCAGTGCGGTGCAGGCGGGCGCTGTATTCCTTAAAGGTGTCGTAGCTGTCCTCGCGGCAGGCGGTCTGCAGCAGGTAGACGGTCTGCGGGTCGATAAGGTGATCCTCGCCGCCGAGCGGGCGCCACTTGGTCAGGCCCAGCGTGGGCAGCTGCTCAGGCGCGGGGCTCTTAAGGATGGCGAGCGCGGCGTCGTAGCGCTCATTCTGCTCGTGCTCGACGTCCTCGACACCCATGCCGCCCACGCGGCTCACCGTACCGGCAAAGTACTCGTCGACGAACTCCGTGGTAAAGCCCACGGCCTCGAAAATCTGCGCGGAATGGTAGCTCTGCACCGTGGAGATGCCCATCTTGGACATGATGGAGACGATACCGGCCGTCGCGGCCTTGTTGTAGTTGTCGATACCCTGCTCGGCCGTCACGCCCAAGTCGCCGCGTGCCGCCAGATCGCGGATGCACGCGTGCGCGTTGTACGGGTAGATGCCGCTCGCGGAGTAGCCCACCAGCGCCGCAAAGTCGTGCGGGGACACGGCGTCACCGCACTCCACAACGATGTCGGCAAAGGTGCGCACACCGGCGCGGATCAGGTGGTTGTGCACGCAGCCCACAGCGAGCAGCGACGGCACGGGCACCTCGCCCGCGGCAGCGCGGTCGCTCAGCACCACGATGTTCACGCCATCGCGAACCGCGGCCTCAACGTCCTCGGCAAGCTGCTTGAGTGCAGCCTGCAGCGCGCCCTCGCCGGCGTCGCGGCGGTACACGGCACGGAAGCGGCGGGTCTTAAAGCCCACGCGGTCGATGGCGCAGATGCGGTCGAACTCCTCCTCGTTGAGCAACGGCCGCTCCAGGCGCACCAGCTGGCAAGCGGCGCGGGAGTCCTCGAGCAGGTTGCCGTGGTTGCCCAGGTAGAGCGTGGTCGAGGTGACCATATGCTCGCGCAGGGCGTCGATCGGCGGGTTCGTGACCTGGGCGAACAGCTGATAGAAATAGTCGTAGAACGAGCGCGTCTTCTTGGACAGGCAGGCCAGCGGCGCGTCGATACCCATCGAGGCGAGCGGGGCCTTGCCCTGCTGGGCCATGGGGCGCACGACCTCGTCGACGTCGTCCCAGTGATAGCCGAGCTTGGCCATGCGCACGGCGGCGGGCGCCTCGGCGTCCTCGGCGGGCGTTGCCGCTGCGGGCTTGTCGAGCGCGTCGACGGTCAGCGTCTCCTCGGCGATCCAGTCGCGGTAGGGCTTTTCCTTGGCATAACGGGCGCGCAACTCGTCGTTGTAGATCACGCGGCCGCGGGCAAAGTCGACCTCGAGCATCTGGCCCGGTCCCAGGCAGCCGCTCGTCAGGATGTTCTCGGGGCGCACCTCGATGGTACCCACCTCGCTCGCCAGCATAAAGCGGCCATCACGCGTCACGTAGTAGCGGGCCGGGCGCAGGCCGTTACGGTCGAGGGCGGCACCCAGGGTACGGCCGTCGGTAAAGGCGATGGCGGCAGGACCGTCCCACGGCTCCATGAGCATGGACTGGTAGGCGTCGTAGGCGCGGCGCTCCTCGCTCAGGCTGTCGTTGTGGTCCCACGGCTCGGGCAGCAGCATGGATGCGGCGCGCGTGAGCGGACGACCGTTCATGACCAGGAACTCGAGCACGTTGTCCAGAATCGCGGAGTCGGAGCCCTCGCGGTTGATGATGGGCATCACGCGCTCAAGATCGTGCTGCAGCACGGGGCTGTACAGGTTGGGTTCACGGGCGCGAATCCAGTTGACGTTGCCCTTGAGGGTGTTGATCTCGCCGTTGTGGATGATAAAGCGGTTGGGGTGCGCGCGCTCCCAGCTGGGCGTGGTGTTGGTGGAATAGCGCGAGTGAACGAGCGCAACGGCCGTCTTGACGGCGGCGTCGTTGAGGTCGATGAAGAAGCGGCGCATCTGCGTGGCGACCAGCATGCCCTTGTATACGATGGTGCGCGAGCTCATAGAGCACACATAGAAGATCTTGTCGCGCAGGGCAAACTCGGCATCGGCCTTCTTCTCGATGGTGCGGCGGCACACGTACAGGCGGCGCTCAAAGGCGTCACCCGCCGGTGTATCGTCGGGACGGCCCAGGAAGGCCTGCAAGATGGTGGGCATGCAGGCGCGCGCCGTTTCACCCAGGTCGTGCGGGTCGATGGGCACCTCGCGCCAAAAGAGCAGCGGCACGCCGGCCTCGGCGCAGCCCTCCTCAAACACACGGCGGGCATCCTCTACGCCCTTGCCGTCCTGCGGGAAGAACAGCATGGCCACGCCATAGTCGCCCTCTACCGGCAGAATCTGGCCACACTTTTGAGCCTCTTTGCGGAAAAAGTGATGCGGAACCTGGAACAGGATGCCGGCGCCGTCGCCGGTGTTCTTCTCGAGTCCGGTGCCGCCGCGGTGCTCCAAGTTGACCAGAATGGACAGCGCGTCGTCCAGAATCTGGTGATGGCGCTCGCCGTTGATATCGGCAAGCGCGCCGATGCCGCATGCATCGTGGTCGAATTCGGGGCGATAAAGGCCCTGCTGCTGAGCGGAATCTGCCTGCATCGCGATCCTCCCCTAGATATTAGACAGTCAGTTGACTAGGCATACTAGGAGCATCGCCAGCCCGTTGTGTTTCCCGCCCGTTTCGAAACAATCGCGTAACGCACGCCACAAATGATCCGTTTTCCGGCACTTGGGGACGTTCCTTTTCTGCCGGCAGTCTGGGACACTCCTTGCACCAATCTGAAACGTGTACATCAGCCTCCAAACATGTCGATATTTGACATCTTTGGTGGCGGATGTACACCTTTTGGTGCAATGGGGTCAGGTTAATCTGCACCACTTTGGCGCAAACAAACCAGACCCCCTTGTACCAATCTTGGCTAAAATCACATTTTTGTTAGTCTTGGTTAACTTTTGAGCCTAAAACGGGTATCCTTTGCGGCGTCAAGCAAACGGCACGCACACCGTGCCAGATCAAGGAGGCCCCCATGGCACACCAAGCAGAGCGGCAGACGATGCAACTCGTCCTTATCCGTCACGGAGAATCCGAGTGGAACAAGCTCAACCTGTTCACCGGCTGGACCGATGTCGAACTCACCGACACGGGCCGCGAAGAGGCGGCGGCAGGCGGCCGTGCCCTCAAAGAGGCGGGTTTCGACTTTGACATCTGCTACACTTCGCGCCTTAAGCGCGCGATCCATACCCTCAACATTGTGCTCGGCCAGATGGACCGCGAGTGGCTGCCCGTCATCAAATCCTGGAAACTCAACGAGCGCCACTACGGCGCGCTGCAGGGTCTCAACAAAGCCGACGCCGCCGCAGAACACGGCGACGAGCAGGTACTCATCTGGCGCCGCTCCTTCGATGTCTGCCCGCCGGCACTCGAGCCGGGCGATGCTCGCGACCCTCACACCCAGGAGCAATACCGCGACATCGCGCCCGACCAGCTGCCCTATACCGAGTGCCTCAAGGACACGATCGCTCGCGCCTGGCCCTATTTTGAGGACGAGATTCGCCCCCAGATGCTCGCCGGCAAACGTGTGCTCATCGCTGCACACGGCAACTCCCTGCGCTCGCTCGTCATGAAGCTTGAGCATCTCACACCCGAGGAGATCCTCAAGGTCAACATCCCCACCGGTGTGCCGCTTGTCTACACCTTCGACACCGATTTCAACGTCCTCGACAAGCGCTACATCGGTGACCCGGCAACCATCGCCGCCAAGATCGATGCCGTTGCCAATCAGGGCAAGGCGCACAAGTAGTCCCATCTCAAGCTCAGCACGCGGCGCCGCACGATCCCAACGCGGCGCCGCGCCGTCCGCACACAGGAACCGACCATGCTCAACCATCTCAAACAACACTTTGGCTCGCACCGCACCGGAGGCCATGGCGGTCTGGACATCGCCCGGCACATCGGTCCCGGGCTGCTCGTCACCGTCGGCTTTATCGATCCGGGCAACTGGGCCTCCAACATGGCCGCGGGCTCGCAATTTGGCTACGCGCTGCTGTGGGTAGTCACGCTGTCTACGATTATGCTGATCGTCTTGCAGCACAACGCGGCGCACCTGGGCATCGCCACGGGCGCCTGCCTTGCCGAGGCCACGACCCGCTATCTCCCCCGCACCGTCGGACGCGCCGTGCTCGTCAGCGCATATCTCGCAACCGTCGCCACCGCTATGGCCGAGGTCCTGGGCGGCGCGATCGCACTCCAGATGCTCTTTGGGCTGCCCATGCGCGCCGGCTGCGTCATCGTAGCGGCAACATCGATGGCTATGCTCATGACGAGCTCCTACAAACGTGCCGAGCGCTGGATTATCGCCTTCGTTGGCATAGTGGGCCTGTCGTTTTTGGCCGAGCTCGCGCTGGTCAAAGTCGACTGGCCGCAAGCCGTCACAGACTGGATCACCCCCAGCGCGCCCACCGACTCGGCCGCCATCGTCGTCAGCATCCTGGGCGCAGTCGTCATGCCCCACAACCTCTTTCTGCACTCCGAGGTCATCCAGTCCATGCACTTCGAAGGCCAAGGCGAGCAGATTATCGAGGAGCGCTTGCGCTACGAGCTCTTCGACACGCTCTTTTCGATGGGTGTGGGCTGGGCAATCAACTCGGCCATGGTCATTCTGGCCGCAACGACCTTCTTTGCCCACGGCATTGTCGTAGACGACCTCGCCGTCGCGGCAGCCACGCTCTCCCCCATCTTGGGCCCGGCGAGCTCGACCATCTTTGCGGTGGCGCTGCTGTTCGCGGGCCTCTCGAGTAGTGTGACGGCGGGCATGGCAGCCGGCACCATTACGGCCGGCATGTTCGACGAGGAATACGACATCCACGACCGGCACTCCTCGATTGGCGTGGCACTCTGCTTTGCTGGCGCAGTCGCCGCTTGCCTGGTCGTTTCGAATCCTTTTGAGGGTCTCATCTGGAGCCAGGCACTGCTGTCGCTCCAGCTGCCGATCACGGTCTTCGTGCTCATACGACTCACCAGCTCGCGCCGCGTGATGGGCAAATACGCCAACTCGCGCCCGCTCAACGCGCTGCTTGTAGGGATTGGTGTCGTCGTAACGGCGCTCGACGCCGTGCTGCTGGCAGGGATGTAACGAAACTGCACGCCCGCCCAGCAAAACGTCTCAATCTGTAACAGATGGAGCCAATTTCCGCCCCTTGCTGTTATAAATCGAGACAATCGGACAAATACGATACCCTTGCACCAAAAAGGGCCCCGGTCGAAAATTCGACCGGGGCCCTTGGACAGAGCTCTGCATGACTAATCGCCGTGTGTCTGCGAGCTACTCCTCGACGAGCTCAAACTCATCGGGACCGACGCCGCACACCGGGCACACGTAGTCCTCGGGCAGCTCGGGCGTATCGACCTCGACCTCGTAACCGCAAACGGTGCACACGAACTTATAGGTCTTCTTCTCCTCAGCCATGATGTTCTCCTCTCGAACGTGACTGTTGATGTACTTCATTTATTAGTATAGATTCTCAATAATATAATGCAAGTGTTTTTAGAGCATTTCTATCCCTGGTACGAAGAAGCCTTGGGCGGCGTCTTGCCCTTCAGGACCTTGTGGTAGTAATCGTAGGTGAGCGGCGTCTCGTCACTCAGGCGCTCGGCATCCTCGACCTCGCCGATAAACAGCAGGTGCGTGCCCACATCCACGGTGTCAATCAAGCGGCAGCTAAACAGCGCCGCCGCGTGCTCGGGTACATAGGGCATGCCCAGAGCCGTCTCGCAGGTCTCGTACTTGGCGAACTTATCGTAATCGCTGCTGGTGCGGAACCCAAAGTTACCGATGTAGAGCATGTCGGCCGTCTGGTCGATCACGGTCAGCGCAAAGGCCCCAGCCGACACGATGACGCCCGAGGTGACGTTATCCTTGTTCACGGCAACTGAGATGCGCGGCGGCATGGACGTCACCTGCACCGCCGTGTTGATGACGCAGCCGGCGCGCAGCCCATCTGCCGCGGAGCTCGCCACGTACAGGCCGCTCGGCATGGTAAAGAACGCAGTTTTGTCCATAACGATCACTCCCCTAGCTCGGGTTGGAACCTCATGGATGTATGTACCCACAAAAAAGGCGGCACCCATAACGGATGCCGCCTTTAAGACATATGTGTCAGAACGGTAAGGAAGATGAGACGCGCCCCACCGCCTCGCAGGTCGAACGCCTACCGGTTGCGCTCCTTGAGGGCGCGGTCGATCTCGCGCTGGACATCGCGTTTTGCCATATCCTCACGCTTATCGTAGAGCTTCTTGCCGCGACCGAGGCCAAGCAGCAGCTTTACACGGCCGTCAGTATTAAAATAGAGCTCCAGCGGCACCAGCGCATAGCCGCGGTTACGTAGCTTACCGTCGAGAAAATCGATCTCCTTGCGGTGCAGCAGCAGACGACGCCGGCGGTCGGGGTCGCGGTTCCACACGCCACCATGGCTGTAGGGGTGGATATGCAGGCCCACGAGCCAGCACTCACCGCCGCGGATCAGCGCGAACGTATCGGTGATCTGGCAGGCACGCTCACGAATCGACTTAACCTCGGTGCCGCTCAGCTCAATGCCGCACTCAAACGTCTCATCGATAAAGTACTCGTGATGCGCCGAGCGATTCTTGGAGATGAGCTTACGCTCGCGCTTACTGGGCATCGCCGGCCTCCTCGGCTCCATCGGCGTTCTTGTTCGCGGCCTCGCGCTTCGCCTTGCGCTCGGCGTTGAGCTCGGCATCGCTCTCGCGCACCAGCTTGATGATCGCCGCGCAGGCCTCCTCGCCCACCAGGTCGCGGGCGCGGACCGTCAGACGCGTAGCCTCCTGCTTGTCGCCGTCGCTCGCGGCGTCGGTCGCGCACATGATCAGGCAGATGGCGATCTCGGCCGAGGGCGAGGTCGGCACGCCCTGCAGCGACAGCTCGCCCATCACATGATCGTCGCCCTCATCGGCGGCATCCGGATAGGTTGTATGAATCTTGTTGAGCAGACGCGTCGTATGCGCATCGTTGGGAGCCAGACGCAGCGCCAGGCGAGCACAGCCCACGGCAGCCGAGACGTTCTCGGTCTCGGGCTCCAAGAAGTACTGGCCCAAGTTGGCGTAAGCGCGAGCGGCGCACTTGCCGTCACTCGCACGCTCCAACACCGAATACGAAAGCGAGGCCCACTCTTGCTTGTCCTCGAGCGCACGGAACAGCTCGGCCAAATCCAGGCGATAGTTGCAATTCATGGGATCCCAGCGCACGGCCTGCATCAGAGCATTGCGAGCGCTCACATAATCCTGCTGGCGAATGTAGGCAAACGCCATGTCGGAATACAGACGGTCAAACGGCACCTCGACCTGCACGAGCTCGCGCGGATCCTTTTCCACGCGACGGTATGCCAGACGCTCAAACTTGCTGTCAAAGCTAAAGTACTGGCGACCTTCCCCCGTCTTGCACTCGGCGTCGATATACTCCTCGGCGAGCTCCACCAGGCGCTCCAGCAGCGGTGTCGCCGTGGCCAGGTCGCCCTGAGCCAGGTAGTTCTCGGCATACGTGATGTCTTGCAAGCTGATGGGCAGGTCCATGGCTACTCCTCGAACGGGACGAAACGCGGCAAATGCCGCTTGCGGTCAATACACAAAACCCGGGTCTCTTTCGAGGCCCGGGCATTCAATTTGTGGTAGCCCGTACCAGATTCGAACTGGTGATCTCCGCCTTGAGAGGGCGGCGTCCTAAACCGCTAGACGAACGGGCCATATGTAGCAAATGCAATGGCTGGGATGGAGGGAGTCGAACCCCCATTGACGGAACCAGAATCCGCTGTCCTGCCATTAGACGACATCCCAATGACTGCATCGCTGCGCTCGGCTGTGCCTTTGCGCAAGAAAGAAATATACGGGAAGTTCCACTGTGACGCAAGCCCTAATTTTGACTTTTTTGAAATTCGGTCAGCTCGTGAAGGACCTGTGAAGCGCCGGCGACACACGATGCCAACGCCCGCATATCATCCCACGTCTACCGCTGGTAGATTACAGCAATGCAGCGCTCGCGGCAGATGGCACAATCGAGTCATCATTATCGCGTGGACATCGAGGCACCATGGACAAAGAGCTTGATTACCTATGGGAGACACTCGGCCTCGAGATAACCGCTGTCCCCTGGCCCGATCGGAACAAAATCCATCCCACGCTTCGCCCTGCTATCACGGTGATGCAAGCAAAATACCGCCGCGCCTCATTTTTGATCATGCGGACGTCATGGCACGCCGGGCTTCCCGACCTCAAACGAATCCAAGCCAGCCTAGTCGAACTATCCGGCATGCCGACCGTCATATCCGAGGCGCATCTGGAGCAGCGTCAACGCGATCGCCTGCAAGCGCAACGAATCCCGTTCATCTGCCCCGGCGTTCAGGCATATCTGCCCTTTATGGACGAGGAGTACTGGAGCGGCAAGCCCAACAAACACGTCAAGGTCTACGACCCGCGCGAGTGGGCACAGCTGGAGGACTGACCGGGGCGGGCCCGCCAGTGGAAAATGCGTCCCACTCTGAACGCCCATTCCGGGACACAGTTTCCCGTCGAGCCCTCAACCGGAAAGCGTGTCCCAGAATTAACGCTCAAACTGGGACACGCTTTCCCCTAGAGCCCCAAGCGGAAACCGCATCCCAGAATCCGCGCCCAAAGCGGGACACGCTTTCCGCAGCCGCTACAGCAGCGCCTCGGCCCAAGCCGCTTCCTTAAAACCAGGAATCACAAAGCCATCGCCCACCAGCAGCGGGCGCTTAACCAACATGCCGTCGGTCGCCAGCAGCTCATAGCACTCCTGGTCCGTCATGCCTGCATCCAAGCGCGCCTTTAGGCCCAGCTCTCGATATTTCATGCCCGACGAGTTAAAGAAGCGCCGCACCGGCAGCCCCGAACGAGCGATCCAGGTCGCAAGCTCATCGGCAGCGGGATTATCGGCGACAATATCGCGGTCGATATACTCAACCCCATGTTCGTCCAGCCACGCCTTTGCCTTTTTGCAGGTCGAGCATTTGGGATATTCGACGAAAAGCACCGTCATGGGAGTTCCTTTCTTGGAAAGCAGAGCATCTGGCAAGCAGCGCATCAATGGCCATCTACGGTCGTTGCCCATATTGTAGCCAGCCCCGATGCACGAGCTGCCGTGATGCCCCATCTCGAGGGTTAGCGCCTCGCGTGGGCACCGATGGGGCGGGCGGCACGGCGCGCCAACGCGACCGCCAGCGTTGCCACGAGCAACACCAACAGCATGGCAACAATGTAGCCTGCGGCGTCGAAACCAAGGTCGACAACGTCAAAATGACGACCGGGAACGAATATCTTATGCACCTGATCACCAACAGAGCAGACGACGCAGAAGAGCGGGACGAGAAGGCACCGGAGGCGAGTGCGCAAGAGGTGCTCGCCCAAGCAGGCAGCAGCAACCGCCGAAAACAGGCCGACGAAGAAAAACTCGACCGTATGGGCGACGCGACGGATGTTGGTTGCCATCCACATACGAACAGGCGCGAGCGGATCCGCGCGAACGCCGTCCGTCTGGTCTGCAACCTCGGCGGCGCCAGTCGCCCGGGTCTCCCCCGCATCACCGGACTGCGTACCGGCTGCCTGCCCCTCCACCACGTGCGCCGTTGATTCGCTGAGTAAAGACGTCTGTTCTGCGCTCTGTTCCGTCAACATCCAAATACTTGCCAGCGTCACGACAAGCAGGAAAACCGAAACCCAACCGACTATGTGCTTCACGCGTGCCAAAGGCCAACCTCCGTCTGTTTTGAGTAACAGCGAGTGTAGTCCTAAATGCCATCACAACCGTAGCGGAATCCAAATTGTTCAAAACTAGGCGCCAAAAGGCCGCGAGGCCCCTACTCCGTCTCGCGCATCCAGCGATCGAAGGTCCCCACGCACACGCCCAAACGCTTCGCCGCTTGGCTCCGGGTTATGTTGCCTGCCTCATAGATATCGCGAACGCGCTCAAATTGCGGAGGGCACGGCTTGCGGGGCCGACCAAAACGCACACCGCGCGCCTGCGCCGCCGCGATCCCCTCCGCCTGGCGACGGTGGATGTTTTCTCGTTCCACCTGCGCTACATAGCTCAACAGCTGCAAGACGATATCGGCAATCAGCGTGCTGGTCACATCCGACCCGCCACAATCCCTCGCACGCGTATCGAGCAACGGCATGTCCAGCACAACGATGGCCGCACCGAGCTCCTTGGTTATGCGACGCCACTCCTCGAGTATCTCGCTGTAGTTGCGACCCAACCGGTCGATGGAGAGCACCACCAGCACGTCACCGGGAGCTAGGGCATGGAGCAGCTCCCGGTATCGCGGACGATCGAAGTCTTTACCGCTCGCACGGTCGGCAAAGACATTCGCCGGCTCCACGCCATAGGCACCCAGCGCATCCAGCTGACGATTCAAATTCTGATCGCGTGAACTTACCCGCGCATACCCGTACACCGTTGCCATATCATCCCCGCTTTCTCGTAAACCCGCCAAATAGGGACAGGTTTGTTTTGGTAGGTTTTAACTCCCAAAAAGCATATGAAGAAGCGGCCGAACGCATGGCAAGGCGATTGAGCGACACGTAAAGAGGGCGGCCCCGAAAGACCGCCCTCCATGTTCTGCCGATACCTGCTTCGTGCCGTTTAATGAATGAGCCTAAAGTCCAAATGCCCGCGAGTCGTATTGACGCGCGAGACCTCAATGATCACGCGCTGCCCCAGCTCATAGCGAGTCCCCGTGTCGGCGCCCGTCAACGTGAGCGCGTCCTCGTCAAACTCAAACCACTCGTTACCCAGGCTCTTGATGGAAACCAATCCCTCGACCTGCGTCAGATCAAGGCGCACAAAGAGGCCCATGCTGCTGACCCACGAGATCGTGCCGGCATAGCGCTCGCCCAGGCGCTCCTCGTAGTACTGGGCGATCTTGATCTTTTGCGTTGCATGGCTGGCGGCGTCGGCCGCACGCTCGGCATCGCTGCACGCGCGGCAGATCTGCGGCAGGATGCGCGGCAGGGACTCGCGACCCTTACCGATCAGCCGCGGCGTACGCACCAAGGCGTCCTTGCCGCCCAGCCGCTCGTAGGCCAGCTGCAGCTTGAGTACGCGATGCACCACCAGGTCGGGATAGCGGCGAATGGGGCTCGTAAAGTGGCAATAGCACGGCGCAGCAAGTGCAAAGTGGCCCTCGTTGCGCGGCTTGTACAGCGCACGCTGCATGCTACGCAAAAGCAGTGTGTTAACGAGCGGCGCGTTGGCCGTGCCGGCAGCAGCGTCAACCGCCGCCTGCAGCTCGTCGGGACTCCCCAGGGCAATGCCCGCCGCGCGACGATCGTCGATGATGTCAAGCTGTGCCAGCGCCACGGCGGCACCGTGCAGGCTGTCGGGACTGGGGTCTTCATGCACGCGATAGCACGCCTCGATATCGCGGTCGGCCAGCCACTCGGCAACGCACTCATTCGCCAACAGCATAGCTTCCTCAATGAGCGACGTGGCGCACGAGCGCTCGCGCGCCACAATCTGCACGGGCACGCCCTCCTCGTCCAGAAGCGCGCGAATCTCCGCCGTGTCAAAGTCGACCGAGCCGCGCGCACGACGAATGTGACGGCGAAGTTCGGCGAGCTCGTTTGCAGCGACCAGGAAATCGGCTAGGTCGACGTTGTAACCGCGAGCGGTCTCCTCACACGCGAGCCCACGCTCGAGTGCTTCCTCGCGCGAGGTTTCGGCCGCAGCGACATCCCCTGCAGCGCCCTCCAGCACGGAATACTCCACGGCGCCGGCGCGCACCAACAACGCCTCGGCGCCGTCGTAGTCCATGCGCACACGAGAGCGAATCACGCTGGGATAGGGATCGTAATGCCGCAAGCGACCCTGCGTGTCGAGCTCAATGTCGACGGTAAACGCCAGACGGTCCTCGTCGGGGCGAAGCGAGCACAGATCGTTCGACAGGCGCTCGGGCAGCATGGGAAGCACGCGATCGGCCAGATAGACCGACGTCGTGCGATGGCGAGCTTCCAAATCGATATGTCCGTCCCAAGCCACGTAGTGCGAGACGTCGGCAATGTGTACGCCCAGCCTATAGCCGCCCTCGGGCGTACGCTCCAGCGAGATGGCATCGTCAAAGTCGCGCGCATCGACCGGGTCGATGGTGATGACAAAGCGGTCTCGCAGGTCACGACGAAGCGGGTCTTTAAGTGCCGCGGTCACATCGAGCGAAAGCGCTTCTGCCTCTGCCAGCGCCGCCTCGGGATAGTTATCGGTATAGCCGTAGCGCGCCATAACATACTGAACGCCCAAATCGGGCGCATCGTCACCACCAATGCGGCGATCAATCGTCACCGTGCCCGATTCCAGGCGCGTCGGGTAGGTCAGAATGCGCGCAACGACAGCATCACCCGGATGCACGCCTAGGCGCTCCGCCGAAGTATCCTCGGGCAAAATGAAGAAATCGGCCTTGAGGCGCGAATCGAGTGGCTCGATCACGCCGAGCGGGCCAGCCGTCTGATACGTACCCACCACACTGATGGCAGCGCGCTCGACGACACCCTCGATTACGGCGCGACGGTCCCCGCGAGGCCCCGTCTTAATACTCACGGCAACGGTGTCGCCATCCATGATCTCGCGTTTACCGCGACCCATGACTTTGTAGTCGCCATTGTCGGTTATGACATAGGCACTGTGCTCGTGGAGCTGCACGCGGCCAGTCAGGCTCGGACGGCGCTCGCTGCGCACCGGCCCGCGCTTGTTGCGTGCGCTGCGCTTATGTTTGTTATTGCGCCCCATGGCGCCTCCTCACTATCGATTCACACTTCAAAGAGTCTACCCAAATGGTCCCTATGCGACGGCAGGATTACGGACCGCCCGAAACGACCGACATCCTGAGTGATCTGTTTTCCTTTCGTCCCATAGGGATTAAAAAACGGGCCGCCCCTGGAAAGGGACGACCCGTTGCAAGCAGCATATCCGCAACGCCTACACACGCAGGTAGCGGCGCATGGCGATGGCAGAACCAAAGAGGCCGATGAGCACGCCGACCAGAATCAGCGCGGCGTAGGTCACCAGGTAGTACTGCATCGGCAGCGCAAACGACATCCAGCCGATGCTCTCCTGCAGGCGCGGAACCATCAGGTTGCGCAGCAGCTCCAGAACACCGATGGAAAGCAGCGAGCCCAAAACAGCCTGCAGCACACCCTCGGTGATAAACGGCCCGCGGATGAAGCCGTTGCTGGCGCCCACCAGACGCATAATCGCGATCTCACGACGACGCGCCGTAATGGACAGGCGAATCGTGTTGTTGATAAAGATGAACGCGATAAAGGTCAGCAGGCCAACGAGCACCACGGCGGCGATGCGGATGTAGTTCGTCACCTGGAACAGGCGGCTCACTTCCTCCTGGCCGTACAGCACGCTCGCGTTGACGTCGCCGTCGTCCGCGATCTTCTGGAAATCGGCGTTCTTCTTGAGCTTCTTGGCCGTGCTCTCGACCTGAGACGGGTCGTCCATCTCGATCGCGAACGAGGCCGGCAGCGGATTCTGGCCGTCGAGCGCGCTCATAGTGGCGTCGGCATTGCCCGACATCTTGCTCGTATACTCGGCCAGCGCGTCGTCCTTATCCTTATAGGTCACGGACTTGACATTGCTCCAGGTCTTGAGCTCGGCCTCGAAGGCCTGAACGTCTGCCTGATCGGCATCGTCGCTAATGAACGCGTTGATAACAACCTGATCCTCGACGGTGCCGATCACGGAGTTCAGCATCGCAGAGCCCATAATGAACAGGCCGATGATAAACAGCGAAAGGAAGATCGTGATGACGGCGCCGAGCGAGGTGGTCCAGTTACGGAAGAAGTGGCTAATTGCCTCCTTGAAGGAGTAGCCCACGTTAGTTGGTGCCATAGTTGCCGTAACCTCCCCTCTCCTGGTCGCGGATAACGTGGCCGCCCTCGAGGGCGATCACGCGACGGTGCATGCTATCGACCATCTCGCGATCATGCGTGGCGACGATCACGGTGGTGCCGGTGCGGTTGATGCGCTCGAGCAGCTTCATAATGCCCAGCGAAATCGCCGGGTCGAGGTTGCCCGTGGGCTCGTCACAGATCAGCAGCGGCGGACGGTTGACCATGGCGCGGGCAACGGCAACGCGCTGCTGCTCGCCACCAGAAAGCTGGTCGGGCAGAGAGTCCATCTGATCTGCCAGGCCAACCAGGCGAAGCACCTCGGGCACCTGGCTGCGAATGACGCCCTTGGGCTTGCCGATGCACTGCAAGGCAAACGCCACGTTTTCGTAGGCGGTCTTCTGCGGCAGAAGCTTAAAGTCCTGGAATACGGCACCGATCTGGCGACGCAGGAACGGAACCTTGCGGTTCTTGATCTTCATGAGGTCCTGACCGGCGACCAAGATGCGGCCACTCGTCGGCTTGACGTCGCGGTTGAGCGTCGACAGCAGCGTGGTCTTACCCGAACCGGAATGGCCGACCAAGAAGACAAACTCGCCCGGATAGATCTCGATGTTGATGTCATCGAGCGCGGGCTTGTTGGGCTGCGCCGGGTAGATCTTGGTGACGTGCTCCATGAGGATGACGGGCTCGACACCGGCCTGCTTGGCCATCTTCTTACGGCTGGCCTGCGGATCGATAGGCGCGAACACCGACGTAAAGTCGGGGTTGTTGAGCGCATTGTCGAGGCTTGCGACCTCGGCAGCCTGGTCGCTCTCGACCACGGGAACCGCAGGCTGCGTAGGATCGGGGATGCCGGCAAAAAGACCGGACTGCGCAGGCTGGGGCGCCGGAGTTGCAGGAGCCATGGGATCGGGAATACCGGCCATGACGGGCTGCGGCGTGGCAGCGCCCGTCTGGGGCTGGTCCACGCGAGCGGTCACCTTCTGCACGGGCTCAAAACCCGCGGCCTCGGAAAGCTCGACATCATTGGTGGGATTGTAGGCAAAGGGATCTGACGCCGGCTGTGCCTGGTCTGCCGGCTGTGCGGGGATCGGGCTAAACAGCTGATCCTCTGAATCCGGGGTGGCGAAACGAGTGCCCGCGGCGCCTGGCTGCGTCTTGGGGGCGTCATCGCCCGCACCGGAGGTACGGAAGTGGTTACCCACTGGTGCTCCTTATCGTCGTGCGTTTAAACTACATGAGCGCTTTGTATTTTAGCAGCATTAGCTTTGCTGCACATAAGAAGCATGGCGGGCTTTGGGATCCCACCGGCCGGGCACAGGGTTACCTCCCAAATCGTCCTCGGACATGTCGGGAGCCCCGCTGCGCGCTTCGCGCTGCGGGGCTCCCTCCGTCCTGCGGAAAGATTTGGGAGGTAACCC
>CAKUHK010000025.1:0-28159 GCA_934655965.1 uncultured Collinsella sp. | reverse complement strand
CGTGCGACGGGGGCGAGGCGAATGGCTGAGCGGTATCGATATGCGGGTTCAACGGTATCACATTGGCCACATAGATTTTTAACTTGCATTTCTACCCGCCCTTTTCGTAGAGTCGCCGATACGTGCTTAGCGCACCCTCGGCGCGTCCGGCAGGCTTTGCGAAATGGGATCCAGGAGACTTCGGCGCAGCATCATCTTGCGGAATGCTTCTAATGAGCCTCCCATCCTTCAAAAACAGAATCTCATCGCACAGCCTATCGACCGAATCCAAGATGTGGGATGACATGATGATGCACGTACCAGAATCGGCCAGCTTCCTGAGAATCTCGGAATGCAAGTCCACCCTGCTGGGGTCGAGCGCGTTCATGGGCTCATCTAATAGAAGGTACCGCGCGCCCGTCGCATACGCAATCGCCAGGGTAAGCTGCTGCTTCATGCCCTGGCTCAGAGTGCGGATCCTCATCTTCGCGAACTCGCCTATCTGCGTTTGTTCCACTATCTCTTCGATATCGCGAGCATGCGGCCACATATCGCAAACCATCTTGAGGTGATCTTCCGCACGCAATCCGGGATACAGCAGCGTCCCCTCACCAGGTGCATAGAAGATCATAGAACGGACCTCTCTCGCACCCGTACCCTGCACCTCATCCAGAACGATGCTCCCGTCCACGCGAGGACCCGGCAAACCTGCCATCGCACGCAGCAACGTCGTCTTTCCATGCCCGTTCGGAGCGACGAGACCGTAGACCGTACCCGGGGCAAACTCAGCGTTCACCGAATCTACGAGCACCTTCTTTCCATAAGAGATCGTCAGCGTTTGAAGGTCAATCATCGAGATCATCCCCTTTCGATCTTTGGAACACTCAGGCGCACCATCAACGGAGATACGGCGCCCAAGACCACCAGCAGAGCGCCCGATGCGCCGACGACCTCTCCAAAAGGCATCGCGTTCGTCCCTCGCCCAAGGAACCCAATCGTCCCCACCTGGGAAGCGGGATCAAACGAGGCGAATGGAGCCAGCAGCGCGACGCCCATGCCCACGCTTTCAACATGAGCGCTCAACGAACCCAACACCAAGAGAACCGCGCAAACCATTCCGGTGACAACGGGGTTGCGGCTAATCGCTGCTGTCAACGCAGCGACGACGGAAATCACGCCGTATGCCATGACCAGCAACGGAATACTGCACAACACCGCCTCCCCCACCATGGACGTTGTCGAAGCTCCCGCCCGAATGAGAGCGACGGGATACTCCGATCCACCCGCACCGTTCTTAATCACGGACACAACGACAGCGGGAACCATCGACACCAAAAGCAGCACCAAGCCAAGCAGGAGAGCCAGCGCAACAGCCGTCAGAAAACGCACATGCGCTGTTGCGGGGATCTGGAGAACCAGAAGGGAACGACACTGCAGGTGGGTGCACGCGAGCGATGTGACAACCACGGGCAACAGCAAAAATAAGGAGGGAAGCGCTGCCTGGAGATACGAAAGGAGGATTAATGGGGGCATCTTCGTACTTAACTCGTAAACCTTGGGGTCCGGCAAGCTCGCGATCGACTCAAGCAGAAGGGCGCGCGCCTCCGCACGAGAAGGAGTCTCCGGCTCGATTCCGATCGATTGCAGGAGAGTCGCATCTGCCGCGCCCAGCTCACCTCGAGCGCGCTCGTACGTCGCAAGGCTTCGAAACCCCTCCGCAGGCATAGGCGCGTACACGAAACCCGAAAGAGCATCCCGCATGTCTTCCAGGGCCGCTTTGCCCTCGACGTCCATATTCGCAGCGTTCTGCTCTAGATACCGATCTATTGAACGGAGCTCCCCATCCCTATACCGAACAGCGGAAACGTTATCAGCGTCAGGAAACATCTCGACCAGAGCCGGGGCCAGCATCGTCGTCGACATTGCAATCGCGCATACGGCGAGGGTAGGAGAACGCAGGAGCAGTTTCCCCATCGTTCTTACGTATGCAACGGCGGAGGCACAAGCGCTCGAACGAGTTGCCGTTCTCGATGCAGTGAAGGAACCTCTCTCAAGACAAATCGGGGATATCGGGCACGCGCAGCCGCTCTTTCCAGCAACGCAAAGCAGGCTAATTGCCAGCACCTCGATCCCGATTGCGCATACGAGGGCAATCGCGCCACGCTCGAAGCAAAGTCCAGGCAGATTCACTATCTGCGTTGTCGGGTACGGGCTATAGGCGCCGACGGTCAACTCAGTGTTCGCATACGTAAGGGGATTCAACAGGGCGAACTCACGTAAAGCGATGGATCTTCCGTAATACCCGGGAACCATCGTCACCCCCATCAGGGCACATACGAACACGATTCCAAGCGTAGGGTTATTGGCAATCTTCACGGCAAGGTGAACGACAAGCGAGATGAACGCTGCCACCAAGAATTGCAAGATGGCCGTCTGCGCGAACACCAGCCAAGCCGGTTTGATAACCGGAGTCGCATATTGAATGTAGCCTATCGGATAGAACGGCGAGCCCGGGCCATTCTTCACAAGCGCGGCGATTATCCCTGGAAGATTGATGGCGAGAACGGCAAGCATTGCAAAAACACTCGCCCATACGCTCGATGCAACAAGTCTACCCAGCTCGCCCATCGGTGCCTGGATGATGAGCTTTTCACGTTTGTTAAGACGCGCGGCAAGGAACGAGACGGCAACGGCCGTTGCGGCCCATAGCAAGTACTCCTTCGATCCGTCATAAAAGGAGTACGCTCCATCCAATACCTGCAGAAACGGAAGCAGAGGAGAGAGCGGCGCCAAGACAAGACGCCCCGCGGCAAGAGGGTACAGAAGCGCGGGCATGCTTGATGAAGAGGTATAGACGCCCTCCTCCCCCGCATTCACAAGCGCATCCGCATAGGATGCTGACAATTCCTGCTCAACACGGGTTATTCCCGACTCGAGGTATTCAACCCGTCCGTCGATGCCAGCCGCGCTCCTGAAGACGGGCAAAGCACAAAGAACCATCAACGCAACAACGGCAATACAGAGCGACCTGGAGGAGAGGAGCGACCTAAAGATTGCCTTCGAGATCTTGAGCATATTCATCGCCAACCTTAACCCCATCCACCTGGAACAGCGGGGCTGAACAAAATGCTCGGCCCCGCCTCGCATCTAGTGGTTGCAGCATGCTGTGATTACTTGCCGGCAAAGTCAATTTAACATAAACTGTTAAAAAGTAACCTGAGTTTTTTAAATTCTTCGGAGGTTATTATGAGTTCCGACAATCGCACTCCCCGGCTTCATTCCTTCCGCATCGCATGTGCGATAGCCTCTGCGACCCTTTGCGCCACCGCCATCGCACAAGTGGCGTTCTCCTTAAAGCCAGCAATCGAAGTGCTCGACAACCCTGTAATTGCAGACTCCCCCGCGTATCCAGCCCTTGCGATCTCGACATTGGTCCCTGCCGTCATCGGTATCGCTACGACCATCCTCAGCGCCGTTCTCGTGTGGACGATCAAGAGCGGAGACCCCTTCAAGAAAGGGTCTGCGACATGCTTGAAGGTGCTCGGCATTCTCTTCGTTGTTCAAGCTGCCACCAGCCTCTACGCCGGCTCACTCAAAACCTCCGTTTCGATGTTTGGCGGCGAGGGGGCCGTCGGCGCCCAAGAGATCGCTTCATCATTCGATTGGACCTCTCTGGTTCTCGGCATCGTCCTGTTCATGCTTTCCCAGCTCTTCTTGTACGCCCGAGAGCTGTACCTCGACTCCGACGAGATTGCGTAAGGAAACGCCATGCCCGTAATTGTTCGCCTCGACAAGATCATGGCCGAGCGAAAGATTTCCTCGAACGAACTTGCCGAAAGGATTGGAACCACGCCCGTGAACCTGTCCCGTATTAAAAAAGGGCATATTCGCGGCATTCGCTTCAACACACTCGAGCAGCTATGCCTCGCCCTTCGTTGCCAACCCGGAGACCTTCTCGAAGTCATGAGCGAAGAGGATGCCCGAAAGGAGTTCGGACTCGATTGGTCCGCCGAGGATTAGAGGGCGGTCGTACTCGCCCTGCACACGGGGATGCGAATCGGCGAGGTCTGCGGCCTTCGGTGGTGCGATGTGGATTTCGAGACGGGCCTGATCTCGATCAGGCACTCGGTGGCATACGCGAAAGGGATGGGCTCGTTCATCAAGGACACCATGGTGACGCTCAACGTCTACGCCGACATCGAGCCCATCTCCAAAATCCATAACATGCTACGCGCCACGCCGTGCCTTTGGCGCGGGCACCTCGGGCCGAGGGTCAATCCGGGTCCCATGTTCCAACAGAGGATCCAGGAGTCCATCGAGACGCTCCAGGCGTTCGGCTACGGCATCACCGAGCCGGACGACCGAAATATCGCCATACGCGACGTGAAGACGAACAGTTGGCTCTAGCTCACCGAGTACGCGGCAGTGCTGGGCCCATCCCAACTGAGGTCACGGTGGTCCGATAGGGGCGCCGCCCGCGGCATGCGCCGCGGAGCGGTATCCCCTACCGAAGGGCGGGGATGCCCTCCGCTTCCAGTTCGGAATCAGCCGTCGGAGGCGTTCGGCTGACTGCGGGAACGGCCTGTCCGCTCAATGTGTTCGGCTGAGATCGGAAATCAACCCAACACGAGCCGGACACGCGCCAGACGGCTCTTCCCCGTGCGGCCTTCCCCCTTACGCTCATGTTGCAGACGTGTAACGCCGCAGCAAGCACACCCCTTTTGGCGCCAGACAGGTACAATGATGAACACTGTACCGTAGCGGAGCGCCCCGCGCGCGCCGCAACCACGCGAAAGGGTTTCCCATGGCCGAGATCTCGTCCTCCCGTATCGTCATCACCGTCCTTGGCAAGAACCGCCCCGGCATCGTCGCCGGCGTCACCCGTGTCCTGGGCGAGGCCAACGTCGACATCCGCGACATCACGCAGTCCATCATCGAGGACATCTTCACCATGACCATGCTGGCCGATACCGCCGAGTCCAAGCTCGACTTCGCCGAGCTGCAGAAGGCGCTGGCCGAGGCCGGCGAGCTTTCGGGCGTCAACGTGTCCATCCAGCGCGAGGACGTCTTTAACTTTATGTACCGCCTGTAGCGAACAGGCCGTGCGGGAACAGGCCGGCGCATCTGCACTCAAGCACGCCGCCCCCACACGGCCCGGAGAGGAGCGCACATGGCCTACGACGCCAAGAAAATCTATTACCGCTTCGATGACCACTTGAGCCGGCTGGTTCTGGATTACGAAGCAAGCCGCCAGATTTCGTCTGAGAGCGAAAGCCTCTACCACGGCCTGCCGACCGACCCTTATGACGAAGGCCTGTTTGTCGAGCACAATGTCAAGCGCGGCCTACGCAATGCCGACGGCTCAGGCGTGGTCGCGGGCCTCACTCGTATCTCGGATGTGCACGGCTACAACAAGGTCGACGGAAAGGTCGTGCCCGATCAGGGCAAACTCACGCTTCGCGGCTACAGCATCGAGGATCTGGTCAACAATGCCCAGGCCGAGAACCGCTATGGCTACGAGGAAGTCGCCTACCTGCTCATCACGGGTTCGCTCCCTAACAAGGAAGAGCTCGACGGCTTTTGCGAGCGCCTGGGCGCCTTTAGACATCTGAGCGACGAGTACGTTAAAGAGTTCCCTATGACCACGGTGTCGTCGAGCATCATGAACGTGCTCCAGCGCGCCGTATTGCTGCTCTACGCCTTCGACGCCGAGCCCGACGCCATTACACCCGAGCACGAAATCGACGTCGCCATTTCCATGCTCGCACGTCTCCCGCGCATCGCCGCCTTCGCACACATGGCCTCAGTCGCCAAGCTTCGCGGCTCCGAGGTTCACGTGCCGCACCCCACGCCCGGTCTCTCCACCGCCGAGACCATCCTACAGGTCCTGCGCGGTGGCATGGCATTCACCCGCGATGAGGCGATGCTGCTCGACGTGATGCTCATGCTGCATGCAGAGCACGGCGGCGGCAACAACTCCACGTTTGCCTGCCGCGTGCTGTCCTCCTCGGCCACCGACCCGTATTCCGCTTATGCCGCGGCCATCGGCTCGCTCAAGGGCCCGCGCCACGGCGGTGCCAATGCCAAGGTCGTGTCTATGCACGAGGACATCCGCGCGCATGTTTCCAACTGGGAAGATGACGACGAGGTCGCAGCCTACCTGGGCAAGATCCTCGACAAGCAGGCCTTCGACGGCACGGGCCTTATCTACGGCATGGGCCACGCCGTCTACACTCTGAGCGATCCGCGTGCAGAGGTCTGCCGCCATTACGCGCGCTCGCTGGCGGCCAAAAAGGATCTGGGCGAGGAGTTCGCACTCATCGAGCGCATCGAGCGCCTGGCCCCGCAGGTCATGCGCGACCACGGCATGACCAAGCCCATCTGCGCCAACATCGACCTGTACACGGGCTTTATCTACAAGATGCTCGGCGTGCCCGAGACGCTCTTTACGCCGCTGTTCGCCGTCGCGCGCATGGCGGGCTGGTCGGCGCACCGCATGGAAGAGCTCTTCTGCGCACACCGCATCATCCGCCCGGCTTATCGTCCGGTGATCGAACCGCTGGAGTACAAGCCGCTCGCCGACCGCTAGGACGCGGACCGTTATAGATCCAGAGCGTGGCCAGGGTCCCAAGCCCTCGGCCACGCTTTTTATGTCTCTTGGAAAGGACCACATCAGATGATCGTGTTTTCCGATATGGATGGAACGCTGCTGACGAGCGATAAGCAGATGAGCGACACCACTTGGGCGATGCTCGACGAGCTCGTTCACCGCGGTATCGAATTTGTGCCCTGCACGGGGCGTCCGTTGTCGGGCGTCTTTGAGCCTATCCTCGCCCACCCCGCCGTGCACTACGCGGTCTGCGCCAACGGCGCCAGCGTCTGGCAGCTCGACGACGATGCACCCACCGATGCCTCGCGTGCCACGTGCATCCTGAGCCGTCCGCTCGACCGCGACATCGCCCACCGCATCCATCGCATCGCCGCCGACCTCGACGTCACCTTCGACATCTTCGCGGACGGCAAGTGCTTCCTCTCCCGCTCGCTTTACGAGCGTCTGGATGAGTTCTGCGGTGGAGACCCGCATATCGCTGACTCACTCAGGCGCACGCGTACGCCCATCGACACCGATGTCGATAGCAAGATCGATGAGGTCGAGACGCTCGAGCGCATCGCCATGTACTGGCACGATCCGACAGATCGCGATGCCATCGCAACAGCGCTCGACGCACTCGGGGGCATTGAGGTCACGCGCTCGTACGCTATGAACATCGAGGTCATGGGCGAGGGTGCCACCAAGGGAACGGCCCTGACGTGGCTGTGCGAGCATCTGGGCGAGCCCCTGGCAGATGCCTGGGCCTTTGGCGACAACATCAACGACATCCCCATGCTGCAGGCAGCGGGCCACGGCATGGCGATGGTCAACGGCGAGCCGGAGGACCGCGAGGCCGCCGGCGCCATCACCGAGTTCGACAACGACCACGACGGCGTAGCCCGCACCATCATGTCCGCCCTCGCCTAGTCAATGGACGTTCTTAAACGACTAGCCGGCGGGAACGTTCTTAAACGACTAGCCGGCGGGGACACTCTTCGCGAAAACCGCAAGGACTGTCCCTACCTGTCGGCAAAAAGGAACGTCCCTAAGTGCCGGACTAGTCGGCGTAGGTGAAGGTTGTGACGTCGAACATGCCCTCGGGGCGGATGCGGAGCGTCGGAATCACCGGCAGGGGCAGGAAGATGATGCCCATGATGGGGTCGAGTGGCGGCTCAATACCCATGGCGCGCGCCTTGACCATAAAGTCGTCGTGCTGCGCGGCAACGTCCTCGGCCGCGCCTTCGCTCATCAGGCCACCGAGCGCCAGCGGAATGCGCGCCACGACCTCGCCGTTGCGCACCAGCACGTGGCCGCCCTGGCCAACAGCCTCGACGGCAGCCATCATATCGGCCGCGTTGTCGCCCACCACGCACACGTTGTGCGAGTCGTGGCCGATCGTCGAGGCGATAGCGCCGCCGGTGATGGTAAAACCGCGCACCCAGCCGCGACCAATGTGCTTGCCAACAAGACCCAGGCCCGCAGGGCCATCACCGTCGGCGCCCTCGGCCTGCAGTGACAAGCCGCGGCCGTGGCGCTCGATCAGCATAATGCGGCGCAGGCCCTCGGCATTCTCGGGACGAGCCATGCCCGTGATGGCCTTGCCCGGCACCACGTCAATCACGGCCTCGCCCGGCTTAAACGCATAGTCGAACACGTCAAGCGAAAGCTTCGGCAGCTTAACGGAGGCGCGCAGCTCATCGGCAAGGGCCGCAACCTCGGCCATCTCGGGTGCAATCTCGCCCACAAAGGTGCCATCCTGCGCCACCAGGGCACCGGCGGCATACACGCGATGCGGAGCTGTGGCAAACGTCAGGTCGTTGAGTACCAGCAGGTCGGCACGCTTGCCCGGGGCGATGGCGCCACGCAGCTCGTGTGGATCGCGGCAACCGTGGTCCAGGCCAAACGCCTCGGCCGTGGACAGGGACGCCATAGAGATGGCAACCACGGGGTCAATACCAGCCTCGATAGCCACGCGGCAGGCATTGTCGATCATACCGGTCGAAAGCGCATCGGAAGGAGCGCGGTCGTCGGTCGCAAAGCAGCAACGACGGGCGCGGGCGGGGTTTTCCAGCAGCATCGGGGACAGGTTGGCAAGATCGTGGCTGCACGTGCCCTCGCGCAGCATCACATACATGCCGCGCGACAGCTTATCGAGCGCCTCCTCGGGAATCGTCGACTCGTGATCGGCGATAATGCCCGCTGCGGCATAGGCGTTGAGGTCCTTGCCGGCAACGAGCGGCGCGTGGCCATCAACCTGCTTGGACGGCGTCTGGTTGGCGGCATCGATGCGAGCGCAAGTCTCGGGGTCGGCCATAAAGACGCCCGGCAGGTTCATCATCTCGCCCAGGCCAAAGACATCGCCCGGATGCTCGGCAAAAAACGCCTGCATGTCGGCGGCGGTAATCACGGCACCGGCCTGCTCGTCGGGCAGGGCCGGCACGCACGAGGGCATCATGTACTTGATGGAGATGGGGGCGCGACGACCATCCTCAATCATAAAGCGCAGGCCGTCCAAGCCAGAGACGTTAGCGATCTCGTGGCTATCGGCAATGGCAGTGGTGGTGCCGCGCGTCGCCGCCATGCGCGCATACTCGGCGGGGCGGATGTTCGAAGACTCGATATGCAAGTGTCCGTCAATAAAGCCGGGGGCAAGATAGCGGCCCTGGCAGTCGATGACTTCGGTCGCTTCGTAAGTTCCGGCGGCATCGTCGCGGCCGTCGTAGAGCACGCCGACGATCACGCCATCCTTGACGGCAACGCTGCCGGGCGCCACGCGCTGACCGTACACATCGACAATCTGCGCATGGGTAAACAGCGTGTCGACGGGCACGCGGCCCTCAGCTGCATCGATCACAGACCTCATGACCTCAACGGACATACATACTCCTTCTACCGTAGAAAAAAGCTGCGGGGCGGACAGACCTTCACCGCAGCAAGCCAATAGCCATTGTATGCCCAAAAGGAGGGTCAGGAATACACCCCTTGCAAATGACGAGAGTGGATAATCCCCCACTTTGAGCCCGCAAACAGGCCAAAAACGGGAGATTATCCACTCTCATTCCGCGGGCACTCATTTAAGTCTGTCCCCAATGAGTGCCCCAATGACTACCCCGCGGTTTGGTAAAACCGCGTAACTAAACCAGCTTGAAGCCCTTGCGCTTGCCTACGGAGAGGGTATCGCCCAGCTTGAGGGCGCTGGGATCAATGTTATAGCTCTTGGGAGCCACGGCCTCGCCGTTGATCTTCACGCCGCCGCCGTCGATGTCGCGACGGGCCTGGCCGGCGCTGGCCGAAAGACCCAGGTCCTTGAGCAGGCCCGCAAGGTAGATCTGGCCCTCGTCGTTGACGGTCAGCTCGACGTGCTTCTCGGGGAAGTCGGCAAGCTGGCCTTCCTTGAACACGCGGTCGAACTCGGCCTGAGCCTCGTCACCGGCGCCGGCACCGTGATAGGTGTCGCACAGGTCGCGGCCCAGGGCGCGCTTGAGCTCATAGGGGTCGGCAGAGCCATCGGCCAGGGCAGCGTCGATCTTGTCGACCTCAGCCGGGGTGAGCGAGCTCGCCAGACGATAGTACTTGCCGATCATCTCGTCGGGAATGGACATGGTCTTGCCGAACATATCCTTGGGAGCGTCGGTCAGACCGATGTAGTTGCCGTAGGACTTGGACATCTTACGCACGCCATCGGTGCCCTCGAGCAGCGGCATAGTGAGCGCGATCTGCGGCTCCATGCCCATCTTCTCCATGAGCTCGCGGCCGGCGAGCAGGTTGAAGAGCTGGTCGGTACCGCCCATCTCCACGTCGGCCTTGATCTGCACGGAGTCGAAGGCCTGCATCACGGGGTACAGGAACTCGTGCAGGGCGATCGGCGTCTGGGACTGGTAGCGCTTGGTAAAGTCATCACGCTCAAGGATGCGGGCGACAGTGAACTTGGAGCACACCTGCAGCAGGCCGGCCAGGTCCATCGACAGAATCCAGTCGCCGTTGTGCACGATGGTGGTCTTCTCGGGATCCAGGATCTTCATGGCCTGGCTCACGTAGGTCTCGGCGTTGGCCTCGATCTGCTCCTGCGAAAGCTGCGGACGCGTGGAGTTCTTGCCCGACGGGTCGCCGATCAGCGCGGTGCCGTTGCCGATGATGAGGGTGACGTTGTGGCCCAGGTCCTGGAACTGACGCATCTTGCGAAGCGGCACGGCATGGCCCAGGTGAAGGTCGGGGCTGGTGGGATCGACGCCGAGCTTGATGTTGAGGGGCTCGCCCTTCTCAAGCTTCTTGCGAAGGTCGGCCTCGGGGACGATCTTGGCAGCGCCCGAGGTGATGATACGCATTTGCTCGTCGACAGACAGCATTGGGTATCCTCCTTTTGCTATAGCACCCTCGCCGGATACGGCGGTGCTGGAAGTCCATAAACTCTCTTATGATAACAAAACGGCGCGACCGAACACCTACGACAGGAAAATCCTCGTCCTGCCGCATGCGTCGACAACGACCGGCAGGCGCGTGCCGTCACGTTCGACCAAATAGCGCTCCTGCCAGCGACGCGAGCATTCACGGCAATAAACCTGCTCCGTCGCAGCATCGGCGGCACAGGCTCCCTCGGCGGTCAGCAGGCAGTGCTCGCACACCATGAGCTCGGGGCGCTCGGCATCAACAGGCCCCAAGACACCGGGGCAAGCGACAAGCTCGACAATGCGCTCCGCGTTGTTGGCGGTAAGCTCGGCAGGCAAAAACACGTGCCGCGCCCCAAGGCCCCGCAGCCAAGCAAGCGTGGCCCGATTCGCGCAGAACACCGGCGCCGCCACGTCAAAGTGCACGCCCAGCTCCCGGGCAATCGCCACTTGTCCCAGATTGCGACAGACGATGCGCCCGGCACGTCGCATAAGCGAGCGAGTTCGTGCGGCATCGCCCGCGCGGCAGACCTCGTCGAGCACCACCGTCGCATCGGACAGGTCGTGCTCGCCACACGGGTCGACATCCATCAGCTGCCAGGCAAAGAGTATGCGAACTGAAGCCCTTTGCTCCGCCGGCTCCGCCAACGCCGCCTCGGGCACGTCGCCAACAGTCACGGCGCCCTCAAGGGGCAGCATCTCAACGGCGCGCTCAACCGGCACCGCGGCGTCCGCCTCGGCCCGCATGCGCGCCAGCGCCGTCGCCGTTTGCTCCAACACGCCGGCGCTGCGAATCAGGTACACCTCGCACCCCGCATCCACCTTACGCTTGCAGTGCACGACAACGCGCTCCCCCGCCGTGGCATTCACCGGACAAGGCACCTGGGGCCAGCGCTTGGGCACATCGGGACGCGCATCGGCACCCGGATAGAACCGGATCTCGAGCGTGTCGCCCGCGGCCACGGCGGCATCGAGCTCGACGGTCACCTCTTCGTGACCAACGGCCACCAAGCGTCCCACGCGCACGCCCTGGTTAATCGCACGCTCAAAGCTCATGAGCTCGGCGCCCGAACGTCCTCGCAGATACGCATCGGTAAAGCCGCGGTTGAACGACCTGCCCAGTTCGCGCTCGAGCGCCGGCACGGCATCGGCATCCCACGCGCCGCTGCGCAGCATATCGAGCGCCCGACGCCATACCCTCACCACGTTAAAGACGTAGTCGGGATTCTTCATGCGCCCCTCAATTTTGAGCGATGCCACGCCGGCGGCAACGAGCTCGGGCAGATGCGCGATGCCCAAATAGTCGCGCGGGCAAAGCAGACGGTCGCCCTCGACAGCGACGACGCTCTCCCCCGCCCCGTCCACCAAGTCATAAGACAGGCGGCACGGCTGCGTGCAGTCACCGCGCATCGCAGAGCGGCTACGTCGCAGAGCCGAGAACCCACACGCACCCGAATATCCGATGCAGATGGCGCCGTGGCAGAACACCTCGATGGGCACGCCCGTGGCGCAAAGCGCCTCGATCTCCGCCGCGCTCAGTTCGCGCGCGGTCGTCACGCGCTCGACTCCCAGTTCTTCGGCCGCCAGTCGCACCGCGCCCTCGCTGTGGACGCCCGCCTGCGTAGACAGGTGAATCTCGACCCCCGGAATCGCCGCGCGAAGCGCGCAGGCCAGCCCGGCATCGGCCACGATCAGGGCATCAGCGCCCAGCTCCAGCGCGTGCGTCCCCAGCGCAACCGCGTCTGCCAGCTCGTCATCGAACACAAATACGTTGAGCGTCACGTATACGCGCACGCCATGGGCATGGGCCACGGCGCACCCGCGCGCGAATTCGTCATCGCTAAAGCCATGCGCGCTCACTCGGGCGTTGAATCCGTTCAGCCCCGCATAGATGGCATCGGCGCCCGCCGCAATCGCCGCGAGCATCTGGTCGAGTCCGCCGGCAGGCGCCAGCAGCTCGGGTAGCGCCACCCCGGTCGCCGCCAGCTCGCTTCCGCATTGTCCGTTCGGTTCCATCGGCCGAATCGTCATCGGCAAACTCCTTACCAAGGTGTGCTTTCACTCTGAAAATTGCTGTCAACCAGCATACACGAGGCCTCGCGCGCGCCGATTGGTTTATCGTGTAATAACTTATGTCCATCCTGCCCGGCAGCACACCCAGCGCCCGGCACGACATACCTGGAGGTCAATGTATGGGTCCTCGCCAACGACAGGGACGCGGTCGCTCCAAGACGCATGCCCTTCCCATGATCTTGCTCTCGTTTTTAGGCTTTTTGCTTGTCGCGGGCGTAGCATTTGGCATCGGCATGATCGGCAACGTCAACCGCTGGCTGTCCGATCTGCCCGACTATACCGACGCCAACGCCTATCTGGTCAGCGAGCCCACCGACATCGTCGACTGCAACGGCAACACCATTGCGAGCTTCTACACTCAAAACCGCAAGTCCATCACCAAGGACCAGGTGTCCCCGTACGTGCTGCAGGGTACCGTCGATGTTGAGGACGAGCGCTTCTACGAGCATGGCGGCATCGACCTTTGGGGCATCGCGCGCGCCGCTGTGGCGACCGCTACCGGTGGTCACGAGGGCGCCTCGACCATCACCCAGCAGCTGGTGCGCAACACCATCCTGCAGGAGGAGCAGTTTGACTCGACCATCGAACGTAAGGTGCGCGAGGCCTATATCGCCATCAAGATGGAGGAGATGTACTCCAAGGACGAGATCCTCATGATGTACCTCAACACCATCTACTACGGCCATGGTGCCTACGGCATCGAGGCCGCTGCCGAGACCTATCTGTCCAAGACCGCCGCCGACCTCACCCTGAGCGAGGCCGCGCTGCTGATCGGTCTTCCCAACTCGCCCTCGCAGTACGATCCCACGGTTAACCCCGATCTGGCGCTTTCCCGCCGCAACAAGGTTCTGGACAACATGCTGCGCCTGGGCCACATCACGCAGGAAGAGCACGATGCCGCTCAGGCCGAGCCCATTACGCTCAATGTGACCGAGATTTCGGGCAGCGGCGTCGACGTGTACTCTCAGCCCTACTTTGTCTCCTACGTTAAGCAGCTGCTCGAGCAGGAGTTCTCCACCGACGTGCTTTTTAAGGGCGGCCTGACCGTCAAGACCACCATCGATCCCACGATGCAGCAGGTTGCCGAGGAAGCTGTGCGTTCGCAGCTCGACACGCTCGCTCTGGAAGACCTGAGCATGGGCATGGTCGTCATCGACCCCAGCACTGGCTACATTAAGTGCATGGTGGGCGGCTACGACTACAATGCCGACGAGAGCCACGTGAACCATGCGACGGCCAAACGCCCCGTGGGCTCCACGTTTAAGGCCTTTACCCTGGCGGCCGCCATTCAATGTGGCATGAACCCCAACGTCACTCTCAACTGCAACTCGCCGCTTACGGTTAAGGGCACGACCACCAAAGTTCAAAACTACGCCAACACCAGCTATGGCAACATTTCGCTGAGCCAGGCAACGGCAGTGTCGTCCAACACCGCCTATATCCAGGTTGCCGATGCCATCGGCAACGACAAGATCATCTCCCTGGTCAAAAAGCTCGGCATCGACACCTCTGACGGCAATATCGAGGATGTTCCCGTTATGACGCTCGGCCCGGGCTCCATCTCGCCGCTCGAGATGGCCTCAGCCTATGCAACGTTTGCCAACGGCGGCTATTATCGTCAGCCCATTGCCATCACCGAGATCAACTCCCGCACCGGCTCCATCCTGTACCAGCATACCGACAACCCCAAGCAGGTCCTCTCCACGGGCGAGGCGGCTGCCGTAACCGACGTTCTCACGGGCGTCATGCGCGGCAGCGGCACCGGCGCCGCGGGCGCCCTGAGCGTCAACCAGCCCTATGCTGGCAAGACCGGCACCACCGACGACAACACCAACCTGTGGTTCTGCGGCTATACCCCGCAGCTGGCCTGCGCGCTGTGGACCGGCTATTCCGCCGGCGAAATCCCCATCCAAAAATACGGCGCCGACCTGTTTGGCAACCAGACCAACCTGCCCGTCTTTAAGAAGTTTATGGACACTGTTCTTGCCGGCACCGAGCGCAAGGAGTTCCCAACGGGCACGACTCCCACGTACAAGAACAATAACGCGTGGAAGTTCTACGGCGCCAGCAACAAGAAGGAAGACGAAGAGGACGAAGACGAGGAGAAAGAGGAGGAGGAAGAGACCACCACAACCACGACGACGACCACGACCACTGAAACCACGGGCGGCGATACCACCGGCGGCAGCGGTAGCGGCACGACTGGCGGCGACGGTGGCACGGGCGGCGATACCACCGGCGGCAGCGGTAGCGGCACGACTGGCGGCGACGGTGGCACGGGCGGCGATGGCGGCACGCCGACGCCCACTCCCGATCCTACGCCCACGCCTGACCCCTCTACAGGTCAGTAAGCTCAAAGCGACCATTGACACCAAGGCGCCCGAGCAGCAAACACGCTGCTCGGGCGCTTTTTATTTCGGTAGACGCTGCTATGGCTCCCGACTACAGGTCCGTAAAGGCAACAGGCGCTGGCATGCAAAAAGGGCGCTGACCCTCGTCAACGCCCTTGGCAATTAGCTATGGCGATAATCGGCGCAGCAGCGACGCCGCCACTCCCCTACTTACGGGAGTTACTCAGCTTGTTGATCAGGGCCTCAAGACGCTCGCCGTCCTCGGCTGTCTGAGCAATGACCAAAATCGTATCGTTGCCGGCAAGCGAGCCAAGCACATCGGGCAGCTCCGCAGCATCGACAGCCGCGGCAATACCAGAGGCCGTACCAGGCTGAGCCTTGATCATGACAAGATTATCGGTGCGCAGCACGCCGGTAACCAGCTCGGAAACCATACGCTGCAGATGCAGATCCTCGGCAAGGACATAGATGCCCTCGGGAAGCTTACGCAGTCCCATGTCCGCGATATCGCGCGAAACGGTCGCCTGCGTGCAATCAAAGCCCATGGCGCGAAGCTCGTCTACCAAAACTCGCTGCGTGCGTACATCCTTATTGCGGACAATATCTCTGATGGCATCCTGGCGCCCATTGCGTTTTTTAGCCATACAAAACCTCACTCCAAAAGATGGCGGAGACAATCACTTAATGATTGAATAGTTTAGCGCTATTTGAGGGTTTTAGTGAATAAGAACGCATTTCGAAACAATTCCATGCAATTTATTTCGAAAAACGCACTGTTAGACAATCCTGGCGCCCGATCGATTTAAAAAGGACGCCACATGCGTATACACCACACACCGTGCAGGCTTGGCGGTGGCAATCGGACCATAGAGTAGACCTAGGCCACGATGATTGCCCTTAAGCGCCGCAACCATCTGACGGGTACGCTGTGCCTCGAGCATATCATGCAAACGGGCCGAACGCTCTATTGAAGACACCCCATGGGGGCTCAGACACAAATTTTCGATGCAGGCAACAAGGCCGGCGTAGTAATACCGCTCGCAGGCAAGCCTCAACTGATCGTTGCCGTCCACGGCAGCATGCGAATCGACAAGTCCATCAATTGCCCCGATACCATCGGAAAGCCTGGCAAACATTGTGGGGTCAAACGTCTCCGTAATCGACGGAGCCACCGCATGAAAACAGGCACGACCGCATCCCGAAACGCACTTCGCCTGCGAAAGGGCGGATGCCACAAACGACACCGTGCGAAACGCATCGCCATGCGCAAGGCACGCCTCAAACAGGGCGCGATCATACAGCACGCCGGAGGCCTGTCGGATTAAGCCGCAGGAAACCAACGTAGTCAGACAAGCTGACCCGTCCTCGTCGCCAGAAACGTGCGTCGCATCTAGAACGCGAGAATGCCGCTCACGGTGAGCATCGTAGCGATCGAGCGAAACCGAGGGAAACACGATATCGGCCGAGGCGTCGCAGGCGCTGTCGAACATCTGGGAAAGGGACCGTGGCGCAAACCATTCATTCGCATTCATCGCAATGATCTGAGAGCCACGCGAAGCCGCATAACCGGCACGCAGGCAAGCCTCGGGCGCCGGGTCCTCAACATCAATCAAATCAATATGAATATCCCTGCCAGCGGCTACTTCGAGTGAATGGCGCACACCTGGCGCCACGCCGCGGCAAACGACGACAATTTGCAAGTCGTAGAGGTCTTGGTTTTGGACGCTCTCGAGGGCGCGCATCGCATAGCTGGGCGAACCCTCAACAACAAGGATCACCGAAAGTCGCGGATGCGAACCACGTCGAACCAAGTTTTCCGTCCTCTCGACAGCCATTAACAAACTGTCGTTCATGGTACACCCCGTCAATTAAAGCAAGTAGTCGCCCCGCGCGATGCACGCCAAGAACAGATGTTGTACACGCCCCGCCCACAGGAGTGGTACGCACAGACCGTCGCCAGGCCGCCTCTTTCCTACTCGAGCACAGTGAGCTCAGCGGGGTCGTAGTCAACGCCCATAAAGGTTAGGCCGCATGCGGGCGCCGTGGGGCCCGCAGCGGTGCGATCACAGGCATCAATCACTTCGCGCATCCACTCGGGATCGCGGCGATGCATGCCAATCTCAACGAGCGTGCCTACGATGGTTCGAACCATCGAATGTAAAAACGCATTGCCCTCGATGGTAAATGTGAGAATGTCCTCGCCAAAGGCGACCTCATGGCCAAACTCGGCACGCATCACACAGCGATGCGTGGGCTTGCCCACAGCAGAAGCGACCTTGCAAAAGCTCTTAAAGTCCTGTTCGCCCAAAAGCGCAGGACAGGCAGCCGACATAGCATCGACGTCCAGAAGATAGCGATGCCACCACACGGCACCGCGCGAGAGCACAGGGCGCGCATCACGATCGGCAATGCGGTATGTATAGGTGCGAGAACGCGCATCAAAGCGAGCGGAAAAGCCTTTACGGGCCTTGTAGACCTCGTTTATGGCGATATCTTTGGGCAGGAGGGCATCCATAGCCCGCAGCCACCTACGGCGCGTCAGAGCAAGTTCAGCGTCCGTTACGGGCACGCTGATGTACTGAGCCACCGCATGTACGCCGGCATCGGTACGTCCCGCACACGTAAGATCGATCGGGCGGCGCAGCAGCGTCTCGATAGCACGACGAAGCTCGCCCGCAACCGTCGTCTGTCCCGGCTGCTCGGCAAATCCGCTATAGGACGAGCCGTCATAGGCCACGCGAAACACCAACGTGGCATCGAGCTCGGGAATCGAATTGAAATCAGACGGCGCGGTCATGGGCGCTCCCAACAAACAATCAACGGTATCGCGACAAAAAAAGAGGGGTACGCGAACGTACCCCTCGAATATAGCCTATGCAGACGGAATGTCTACTCAGCGGTCTCCTCAGCAGGAGCCTCCTCGGCAGCGGTCTCCTCGACAGCCTCGACCTTCTTGGGAGCAGCGGCCTTCTTGGGGGCCGGAGCAGCCTTCTTGGCCTTAGGCGTGCAAGGCTCGGTGACGAGCTCCATGATAACGATGGGAGCGTTGTCGCCCTTACGGTTACCGAGCTTCATGATGCGGGTGTAACCGCCGTTGCGGTCCTGCCACATGCCCTGGGCAGCCTTGTCGAAGATCTCGGCAACGAGCTGCTTATCGCCGAGCTTGGCGATGGCCAGACGACGAGAGTGCAGGTCGCCCTTCTTGGCCCAGGTGATGATCGGCTCGACGACCGAACGCAGCGCCTTAGCGCGGGTCTCGGTGGTCTTGATGCGGTCGTTCTCGAAGAGGGCCTTAGCAAGGCTCTTCTTCATGGCCTTGGTGTGGCTCGCATCGGTGCCGAGCTTCAGGCCCTTCTTAACGTTGTGACGCATGGTCTAGTTTCTCCTCAAATATGCGAAGCATTAAGCCTTAAGGCTCAGGCCCATGGACTCAAGCTTGTCCTTCACTTCCTCGATCGACTTAACACCGAAGTTACGGATGTTGAGCAGATCGTTCTCCGAGAACTCAACGAGCTGACGGACCGAATGAATGCTGGCACGCTTAAGGCAGTTGTAGGAACGGACCGAAAGGTCCAGATCCTCAATCTGCTTGTCCAGCTCGGCGTTGTCGTTGGTGACCTCGGGAGCGAAGATCGAAGCCTCCTCCTCGACCTCGGGGGTCTCGGCAAGGTTCATAAAGGCGGCCATATGCTGGTTAATGATATTGGCAGCCTGGACCACGGCGTCGCGCGGGGCGATGGAGCCGTTGGTCTCGATCTCGAGGACAAGGCGGTCGTAGTCGGTATGCTGGCCGACACGGCAAGCCTCAACGAGCTTGGCGCAACGGGACACCGGCGAGTACAGCGAGTCGACGTGGATCACACCGATGGGATCGTTGTCGCGCTTGTTAGCCTCGCCAGAGACATAGCCGCGGCCATAGCCGATGCGCATGCTCATGGTGAGATGGCCACCCTCGGTGAGCGTAGCGATGTGCTGCTCGGGGTTGACCAGCTCAAACTCGGACGGAATAAAGAAGTCCGCACCGGTGACCTCGCAGGGGCCGTCAACCGAAATGGTTGCGGTCGCCTCGTCGGTCGTGCCGAGAGCCCTGAAGACAAGACCCTTGACATTCAGGACGATGTCGGTGACATCCTCGACCATGTTAGGGATGGTCATGAACTCGTGCTGTGCACCATCGATCTGAATAGCCTCGACGGCTGCACCCTCGAGCGAGGACAGAAGAACGCGACGAAGGGAGTTACCCAGCGTATCGCCGTAGCCACGCTCGAGCGGCTCGACGGAGACACGAGCAGACGTCTCGTTGATCTCTTCGACCTGAACCTGAGGCCTAATGAATTCTGACATGTATTACCTCCAGCCTCAGCAGCCCGGATGGACTACTTAGAGTAGAGCTCGACGATGAGCTGCTCGTTGATATCACCGCTGATCTGCTCACGCGTCGGCAGAGCGAGCACGTTACCAGACAGCTTCTCGATATCGACCTCGAGCCAGCCAGGGACCTCAAAGCGCTCGGAGGAAATCAGAGCCTCCTTGATGGGGAGGAGGTCACGGAACTTCTCGCCGACAGCGACGACGTCGCCGGCCTTAACGCGGTAGGACGGGATGTCCACGCGCTTGCCGTTCACAGTGAAGTGACCGTGACGGACGGACTGACGAGCCTCTTTGCGGGTGCGGGCGAAGCCAAGACGGAAGACAACGTTGTCGAGGCGAGACTCAAGGATGATCATGAGGTTCTCACCGGTGACGCCGTTCATCTTACGGGCCTTGTTGAAGTAGCCGTGGAACTGCTTCTCCAGAACGCCATAGATGAACTTGACCTTCTGCTTCTCGCGCAGCTGCATGCCGTACTCAGATTCCTTGCGACGGCGCTTGGGCTGACGGATAGATTCCTTCTTGCTGCTGTAACCGAGCTCAGCGGGATCGATCCCGAGCTGACGGCAGCGCTTAAGAACAGGAGTCCTGTCGATTGCCATATTGATACGATCCTTTCAGTTACACGCGGCGACGCTTCTTGGGGCGGCAGCCGTTGTGCGGGATGGGGGTCTTGTCCTGGATGCTCGAGACCTCGAGGCCAGCAGCCTGGAGGGAGCGGATGGCGGTCTCACGACCGGAGCCGGGGCCCTTGACGAAGACGGAAACCTTCTTCATGCCGTGCTCCATGGCCTGCTTGGCAGCAGCCTCGGCAGCCATCTGGGCAGCGAACGGCGTGGACTTACGGGAGCCCTTAAAGCCCACCTGGCCAGCCGACTTCCAGGAAATGACGTTGCCCTGGGGATCGGTGATCGAAACGATCGTGTTGTTGAACGTAGAACGGATGTGAGCCTGGCCCACGGAAATGTTCTTACGGTCCGCGCGCTTCAGACGGGCAGCGCGAACGTTCTTCTTAGCAGTAGCCATCTATCTAGCGCTCCTTATTTCTTCTTCTTAGCACCGATCTGACGCTTCGGGCCCTTGCGGGTACGAGCGTTAGTGTGGGTGCGCTGGCCGCGGACCGGGAGGCCCTTGCGGTGACGAAGGCCGCGGTTGCAGCCGATGTCCATAAGGCGCTTGACGTTCTGGTTGCGCTCACGGCGGAGGTCGCCCTCAACCATGATCTGGTTCTTGTCGATATAATCACGGATGGCGTTAACCTCATCCTCGGTGAGGTCCTTAACGCGCGTATCCACGTTAACGTTGCACTCGACGCAAATCTTCGTCGCAGTGGTGCGGCCGATGCCGTAAATGTAGGTCAGACCGATCTCAACGCGCTTCTCACGCGGGAGGTCGACACCATTAATACGGGCCAACGTAGTCTCCTCTCTTAACCCTGACGCTGCTTATGACGGGGGTTCTCGCAAATGACGAGGACCTTGCCATGGCGCCTAATGATTTTGCACTTATCGCACATCTTCTTGACCGAAGGACGTACCTTCATCGTTCTTCCTTTCGGTAGCGCTCAAACTACTTCCCTACTATCTACTCGCCCAGCCGCAGGCGTTTAAAACTATGGCTGGTCTTCACACACAATCCGACCGTAGGTTGAGCTAAGCCTGCAGTCGGAAAAGGAGTGCGTGTATGCGTGCCGCTATTTATAGCGATAGGTGATGCGGCCGCGGGTCAGGTCGTACGGGGAAAGCTCCACGACAACCCTGTCACCGGGGAGAATACGGATGTAATTCATTCGGATCTTGCCAGAAATGTTGCACAGAACCGAATGACCGTTCTCGAGCTCAACCTTAAACATGGCGTTGGGCAGCGGTTCCTTTACCGTACCCTCGAGCTCAATTGCGTCTTCCTTCTTCACAAGCAATCATCTTTCTCTAGAAAACGACAGCGATTGAGTATTCTACAATACGTATGCACGTATCGTAATATCTTCGTAATGGCTCCACAACTAAGTGGAACTTGTTACATTTCACCGCCCTGCAAGGAGCACCAAGCACCCTGGGCGTCGGTGGTGAGAATCACCGGACCGTCGTTGGTGATGGCGACGGTGTTCTCGTAGTGCGCGGCGGGCAGGTGGTCGTTGGTCGTGACGATCCAACCATCGGAGCCCGTGCTCACATGATTGGAACCCATCGTAACCATCGGCTCGATGGCAATGACCATACCGGCCTGAAGGCGAACGCCCCTCCCCTTCTTTCCGTAGTTCGGAACGTTGGGGTCCTCGTGCATCACGCGACCGATGCCGTGCCCCACGTAATCGCGAAGCACGCCATAGCCGTGAGACTCGGCGAGGGACTGGACGGCATAGCCAATGTCCCCGATATGGTTGCCGGGAACAGCCTGCTCGATTGCAGCTTTGAGGCAATCGCGCGTGACCTCGCACAGGGCCTTGGCCTCGGGCGTGGGGGTGCCGACGAAAAACGTCCAGGCGTTATCGCCGACCCAACCGTCGACAACGGCACCCGTATCGATGGAGATGATATCGCCATCACGCAGGATCATGTCGGGGTTGGGAATACCGTGCACCACGGCATCGTTGATCGATGCGCAAATGGTGCCGGGGAATCCGCCATAGCCCTTAAAGGCCGGAGTGCCACCATGCATCCGGATAATCTGCTCCGCAAGCTGGTCGAGCTCAAAAGTCGAAACACCGGGGCGAACCATGGCTCCAACGTGGCGGAGCGCCATCTTAGATAGCGCTCCTGCCTTCTTCATCTGCTCGATTTGCGTTGCAGACTTAATCTTGATCATAGACCGAGAGCCTCTTTGACATCCCCGTACACGGTCTCGCGAGCCTGGTCACCGTTGACCGACTTGAGCAGACCCTGGCCACGATAGTAGTCGACGAGCGGGCTCGTGGACTTCTCGTAGACGTCGAGACGGTTCTTGATGGTCTCGGGCTTGTCGTCGTCGCGCTGATACATCTCGCCAGCGCACTTGGGGCAGGTAGCATCGGCAGCAGTACCGGTGTAACCGCAGGCGCGGCAGGTGCGACGCGAAGACAGACGGTCGATGATAACCTCGGGGGCCACGTCGACCAGAAGGGCGCAATCAATCTCGCGACCCAGAGCGGAGAGCTCAGAATCGAGCGTTACAGCCTGGGCGGTGTTGCGCGGGAAGCCGTCGAGGATGAAACCCTGCTGGGCGTCATCGGCGGCAAGGCGCTCCTTGACAAGGTCGATCACGAGCTGGTCGGGAACGAGCTCGCCAGCGTCCATGTACTTCTTAGCCTGAATACCAAGCTCGGTGCCACCCTTGACGGCAGCACGCAGCAGATCGCCCGTGGAAATGTGGGCGACGCCGAACTCGGCGACGAGCTCCTGTGCGACGGTGCCCTTACCGGCACCCGGAGCTCCGAGCAATACGAGGTTCATGAGCAATCCTCCTCTAGCCTATTTAAAGAATCCATCGTAATCATACATCTTGATCTGGCCTTCGAGCTTGTCGACCGTGTCGAGCACGACGCCGACCATGATGAGGATGGACGTGCCGCCAAATGCCTGGATCAGCTGGTTACCCGTGAAGGAGAAGATAATCGAAGGCACGATGGCGATGAGCGCCAAAAAGACAGCGCTGGGAAGCGTAATCTTGTTGAGCGCGTTCTTGATGTAGGCCGCGGTAGCCCTACCCGGACGGACGCCCGGAATAAAGCCGCCCTGCTTCTTAAGGTTGTCGGCCGTGTCGTCGGGGTTGAACACCATGGAGGTGTAGAAGTACGCGAAGAACACGATGAGGACAACGTTAAGCACCCAGTTGAGCCAACCGGTCGAAAGCGCAGAGGCAACTGCCTGGATCCAGCCGATGCCGGGGAAGAACACGGCAATCTGGGCCGGGAAGTACAGCAGTGCCGAAGCAAAGATGATCGGCACGACGCCCGCAGTGTTGACCTTGATGGGCAGGTAGGTGGTCTGGCCACCCATCATGCGACGGCCCACGACGCGCTTGGCGTAGGAGACCGGAATGCGGCGCTGGCCGCGCTCAAGGAAAACGATCAGCGGGATAACCAGCAGGATGATGGCGCAGATGATCACCATGGTGATGATGCCACCGGCGTTGCCCTCGGTGCTGGAGAAGATCGCCTGCGGAAGACCGGCCATGATGTTCGCAAAGATAATCAGCGACATGCCATTGCCGATACCGCGCTGGGTGATGAGCTCACCAATCCACATGATCAGCATGGCGCCCGCGGTGAGCGTGCCGACGATCATGATGTCAAAGATGATCTCGGGAGCACCGGCACCGTTGAAGCTGATACCGAAGCTCTTAAAGAGGAAGAGGTAACCCACGGAGTTGAGGATTGCCAGGGCCAAGGTGAGGTAACGCGAATACTGCGTGATCTTGGTCTGACCGACCTCGCCCTCGCGGGCAAGCTCATGCAGGGAAGGCACGACGGCCTGGAGCATCTGAAGGATAATCGAGCTCGTGATGTAGGGCATGATGCCCAGGGAGAACACCGAAACATAGCTCAACGCGCCACCAGAGAAAAGATTCAGGAGGGCCATAGCACCTGCGGCGACCGAGTTGTTCTCGGTCGAGAAAAGGCCCAGCATCCCCTGGAAGGGAATGCCGGGCACAGGAACGTGCGCACCAATGCGGTACACGACGAGCATAGCTATGGTAAAAAGAATCTTTTCGCGCAGTTCTTTGATGCGGAAAGCATTCTTAAGACCATTTAGCACGGCAGCTCGACCTTTCCGCCGGCGGCCTCGATCTTGGCCTGCGCGGAAGCGCTGACCTTGTCGACCTTGACCGTGAACTTCTTGGTGAGCTCACCATTGCCGAGCACCTTGACGGGCTCGAACTCGCTCTTGGTGATGCGAGCGGCCTTAAGAGCGGCACCGTCGATCACAGCGCCGTCCTCGAACTTACGCTCGAGACGCTCAACGTTAACAGCGGTGTACTCGATACGACGGGGGTTGCGGAAGCCCGGAAGCTTGGGCAGGCGCATAGCCAGCGGAGTCTGGCCACCCTCGAAGCCGGCACCCTTGGTGCCGCCAGAGCGAGAGCCCTGGCCCTTCTGGCCGCGGCCAGAAGTGGTGCCGTGACCCGAAGAATTGCCACGGCCGACGCGCTTGCGGTTCTTGGTGGAACCGGGTGCGGGAGTAAGATCGTGAAGCTGCATTTGCTACTCCTCTACAATCTCGACAAGGTGCTTGACCTTGAAGATCATGCCGCGGACGGACTCGTTGTCAGCAATCTCGCGAACCTCGCGGATCCTGTGGAGACCGAGGGCACGGACAGTACGGACCTGGTCCTGCTTGCAACCGTTGGTGCTGCGGACCTGCTTGATCTTGATGGTGTCAGCCATGCTTAGTTCTCCTTACCGACGAACATCTCGGAGACCGTCAGGCCACGGCGAGCCGCGACGTCCTCAGGGCTGGAGAGCTCCTTGAGGCCCTCGACGGCAGCCTTGATGATGTTGAGGCCGTTGTCGGTACCGAGGGACTTGGACAGGACGTTCTTGATGCCAGCAAGCTCGAAGAGGGGACGCACAGCGCCGCCGGCGATAACGCCGGTACCCTCAACAGCGGGCTTGATGATGATGCGGCCGGCACCAAAGTGACCGAGAACCTCGTGCGGGATGGTGCCCTCTTCGGTCACCGGCACGTGGAACATGTTCTTCTTGGCATCGAGAGACGCCTTGGAGATGGCCAGGGGCACCTCAGCGGACTTGCCCATGCCAACGCCGACGTTGCCCTTGCCGTCGCCAACGACGACGAGAGCGACGAGGCTCATGCGACGACCACCCTTGACGGTCTTCGACACGCGGTTGATGTAAACGACGCGCTCCTCGAACTCGGAGGCCTCGCGCTGCTGCTTCTGATTACGAGCCATGTGCTACATACCTCCTAGAACTCGAGACCGGCGGCACGAGCACCGTCGGCGAGGGCCTTGACGCGGCCATGGTAGATACGGCCACCGCGATCGAAGGCGACCTTGGTGATGCCGGCCTCGATGGCGCGCTTGCCAACGAGCTGACCGACCTTCTCCGCAGCCTCCTTGTTCGAGGTGTGGGTGCCCTTGAACTCGGCCTCGAGGGTCGAGGCGGAGACGAGCGTCAGGCTGGAGCCCTTGCTGTCGTCGATGATCTGGGCATAGATATTAGCGTTAGTACGGGTCACGCGAAGACGCGGACGCTCGGCGGTACCCGAGATCTTGCCGCGCACACGACGCTGACGACGCTTGAGGCCTTCCAGCTTCGCCTTATGCTTGTTCATACGTAAACTCCTAAAAAGGTTGATCTTGCCAGCACCTGACGGGGTGCTGGTCTTATGCGAGTGAGTCGGTTACGACTACTTGGCGGCCTTACCCAGCTTGCGGCGGATGTGCTCGCCAACGTAGTGGATACCCTTGCCCTTGTAAGGCTCGGGAGGACGATGGCCGCGGATCTCAGCGGCGATCTGACCGACCTGCTGCTTGTTGATACCCTTGACGTTCACGTGGGTGTTGTCGGGAACCTCGAAGGTGATGCCCTCGGGAGCCTCGACGATCACGGGGTGCGAGAAGCCCAGGGAGAACTCGAGGTTCTTGCCCTTCTGCTGCACGCGGTAACCGACGCCTGCGAGCTCGAGCTTCTTCTCGAAGCCCTCGGAAACGCCAACAACCATGTTGTGGATGAGGGCGCGGGTGAGGCCGTGGCGGGCACGGGTCTCACGCTCGTCGTCGGGACGGGAAACGGTGAGGACGTTGTCCTCGACGTTGATAGCGAGCTTCTCATAGATATCGAGCTCGAGCTGGCCCTTGGGGCCCTTGACGACAACGTTGTTGCCGTTGACTGCCACTTCGACTCCGGCGGGAATCTGGACAGGCTTATTACCGATACGAGACACGGTGATCTCCTTTCCTTCTACCTACCGAGCGAATTACCAGACGTAAGCGATGATCTCGCCGCCGACGTTGTGCTTGCGAGCATCGCGGTCGGTCATGACGCCATGGCTGGTGGAAATAATGGCGGTACCAAGGCCACCGCGGACGCGGGGCATGTCGGCAACGCCGGTGTACTTACGCAGGCCCGGCTTGGAAATGCGGCGGATGCCGTTGATGACCTTAGCCTTCTTGGGACCATACTTAAGCGTGATGTGCAGAGTCTTCTGGGGAACGGTGTCCTCGACATCGTAGCCCTCGATGTAGCCCTCCTCGTGCAGAACACGAGCGATCTCGACGAGCTTCTTGCTGCTCGGCATGGAGACCGTGGCCTTGTTCACAGAGTTAGCGTTACGGATGCGCGTAAGCATATCTGCGATCGGGTCTGTAAGGTTCATACAGATTCTCCTTCGTTCTTGATGAACACGTGCTCTTGGTTCTTCGCCGCCCTTAACGGCAAAGCCTAACTAGCGCGTTTTCCCTGTTCCAAACTGATGCTTGAAACGCTGGTAGTGACTTACCAGCTGGCCTTCTTAACGCCGGGAAGCTCGCCCTTGAGTGCAAGCTCACGGAAGCAGACACGGCACAGGCCGAACTTGCGGTACACAGAGTGCGGACGGCCGCAGCGCTGGCAGCGCGTGTACTCACGAGTAGAGAACTTCTGCTTGCGATTGCACTTGACGATCATCGATGTCTTAGCCACTTATATCCTCCTCACATAGAGTATTGTTCGCCCCAAACGCCGCCCCCTTGTGGGAACGGCGCTTATAGGGCAGGTGAACCTATTTCTTGAACGGGAAACCGAAGGCGTCCAGAAGGGCCTTGGCCTCCTCATCGGTATTGGCGGTGGTCACGAAAGTGATGTCCATACCACGCTGGTGATCGACGGAGTCGAAGTCGATCTCGGGGAAGATGAGCTGCTCGGTGACGCCCATGGAGAAGTTACCACGGCCGTCGAAGCTCTTGGCGGAGATGCCGCGGAAGTCGCGGATACGGGGGATCGCGACGGAGGTCAGACGATCGAAGAACTCCCACATACGGTCGCCACGCAGGGTAACCTTGCAGCCGATCGGCATACCGGCGCGCAGGCGGAAGGTAGCGATGGACTTGCGGGCACGGGTGATCATCGGCTGCTGGCCGGTGATGGCGCGCAGGTCGCGCACGGCACCGTCGATGGCCTTGGAATCGGTAGCGGCCTCGCCGACACCCATGTTCACGACGATCTTCTCAAACTTGGGGATCATCATGACGTTCTCGTACTGGAACTTGTCCTGAAGCTGCTGCTTGACCTCGTTGTTGTACTTGGTCTTCAGACGCGGCACATACTTCTCTTCTGCCATTGTTCACTCCTTCTTGGGGTTTTAAGCACGGGGCGTGGCCACGATGGGTTGTCCTCGTGCCTCCTGGCTGCATCCGCGCCGCTCATGGCATTTCGCGGTTTGGACTCGACGCAGCAGGAGCCGACAAAACAATCGGTACTATACGCGCAT
>CAKUHK010000024.1:0-28198 GCA_934655965.1 uncultured Collinsella sp. | reverse complement strand
AAGAAGCGCCAAGACCGTCGCTTTTACGACCGCGCCAGCGTTGCGCGCGATGCCCAGACCGGCGAGCTTATGGTGACCGAGGCGAAGAGCCAAAACTCGGCGCTGCTCGGTACGATGCAGCGCGCGAACTGCCTGTTGCGTATTAACGAGGGCCCGTGCGAGCTCGAGCGGGGCGATGTCGTGGATGTCGTCCGTGTCGATCTGCCCGAGGGAACGGTGCTGTAGGAGGATGACGATGGAGTTGAAGATTTCGATCGTGACGTGTTCGGATACGCGCGATCTTGCCCAGGATGAGGCCGGAGCCGCGCTCGAGGAACTCATTGCGGCTCAGGGCTGGACGGTGGCCTCGCACGTGGTTGTGCGCGACGACGTCGACGAGATCGGCGCAGCTATCGTGGATGCTGCCGATGAGCGCCATGCCCATGTTGTGCTTACCTGCGGTGGCACGGGGCTTTCGATGCGTGACGTGACGCCCGAGGCGACACGTGCTGTCTGCGACCGCGATGTGCCAGGTATTGCCGAGGCGATTCGCGCGTACTCGATGACTAAGACGCGCCGCGCCATGCTGTCGCGCGCCGTGTGCATGCAACGCGGTCATACACTTGTCGTAAACTTTCCCGGATCCACCAAGGCGGCCCGCGAAAGCTGGGAGGCGATTGCCGACCAGCTGGAGCACGCGGCCCAGATGACGGCGGGCGGCGGACACGCCAAATAAGCGTTTCACCTGCGGCGGAGTGACCCGAACGGTTGCTCCGCCTTTTTGCTTGATGCCGAGGTGAAGTCGATGCGCGCCGTCGTCTGAAAATACATTCTCAGACGAGAATAATTTTTCACCACCATTATTCGCAGTTAAGTATAATCTGATTCCAGAATAAAGCCCGCGGTGGGGTACCCGGGCAAAACGTCCGAAAGGGTTCAAAATGTTCGATATGGTTTCGCGCCGCGGTTTCGTCTCGCTTTCTGCCGCCGCTGCCGCCGGCCTTGGCCTTGCTGGCTGCTCGGGCAACAAGGAGTCCAAGCCCGCCGGCTCTGACGCTGGTTCTGCCAAGTCCTCCTCTAAGAACCCAGCTGTCGAACTGCAGATCTTTGCCGCCAACTCGCTCGAGAAGGCTCTGCCCGAGGTCCAGGAGCTCTACACCGACCAGACCGGCACCGCCTTTGCCGATACGCAGTTTAAGGCCTCTGGCGACCTCGTTGAGCAGATGAAGGCCGGCGCTGTCGTCGACGTGCTCATCACCGCTTCCAAGGGCACCATGGACGATGCCGAGACTGCCGAGCTCGTCGATACCGATACCCGCGAGGACATGTTCGTCAACGACCTCGTAATCATCCGCGCCGAGGGCTCAGACGCCAAGGTCGAGGCCATCGCCGACGTCGCGAACCTGGACGGCAAGATCGCCATCGGCGACGCCAAGACCGTTCCGGCCGGCAAGTACGCCAACCAGGCGCTGGCCTCTGTGGGCCTCTACACCGGCACCGAGGGCGACGACGGCGAGTACGGGCCCGAGATTGCCGACAAGGTCGCGCTGGCCGATAAGGTCGGCACCGCTGCCGCCTACGTGTCCACGGGCGACTGCGTGGCCGGCTTCGTCTATAGCTCCGATATCTTCCGCTACGACGGCGTCGAGGAGGCCTTCGTGTGCCCCGAGGATTCGCACAAGCCCATCGTGTATCCGGGTGCCGTTGCCGAGGGCTCCGAGCATGCCGACGAGGCCAAGGCGTTCATCGACTTCTGCCTGACCAATAAGAAGGCTCAGAAGATTTGGGCGAAGTACGGCTTTGAGCTTTCCGAGTAGTGCGGCTTGGCGCGATAATTCCATCGTTTTGTGTTTCACTCCGTCCTTGTATTCGCTTGGAGCTTTTCGTGCTTAATAGATTCCGCATGCTTGTCGCCTGTGCTTTGACCTTCGCGCTTTGCTGGGTGCCGGGATTTGCGTTTGCTGGGGACGCTGAGGACGGGGCCCAGGTTGCTGCGACCGCTCATGGGCTTTCCTGTGGGATCGAGGGTTTTGAGCGATTGGCCAAGGGGACCGCTCGTGCCATGGAGGGCCAGCCTGAGGGCTACCGGTTTCCCGTTGACGAGGACGTGGACCTTGTAGTGGCGCCTGCTGCCGATCGCGTTGTGGTGTGGATATCGCCCAAGGCGGTCGAGAAGTATGGATTGGATCCGCAGGATAACGAGTGCGTATCGGGTCTCAAGGCCCTCGTCTGTAAGCTCGACAGCGCAAACTGCATGGGAGGTGCGCAGCTAGGGGACGTGGATCTTCCTTGGTATGTCACGGCGGAAACAACGTTTGATGCCGGCGGGTATACCTATGGCTTTGACGAGCGCGGTGCGGATGGAGACCGCTATGTGGTGATTGCATCAGCCTCGGGTGATGCCAAGGGCGGCGCGCGTTGGCTTGATAGTGCTCAAATCGTAGAAGCATCGTCTGTCGTGATGCAGGATGAGCAGGAGCCCTTGACCTCTCTGGTCTCCTTTTTGGGCAGTATCGACTACCGGCCGTTTTGGGTGTCCATCAAGACGAGCGGCCTTGCCCTGCTGATCTCCTTTGCGCTGGGCCTGTTTGCCGCATGGAAGACCACGGGCACCACGAGCCGCGTGAAGGGCCTGCTCGATTCGGTCTTTACCATCCCTATGGTGCTGCCGCCCACGGTCTGCGGCTTTTTGCTCCTTATGCTGTTCGGCCGCTCGACCGGGGTAGGCCAGTGGCTGATTGCGCACGGCATCTCGATTGTCTTTACGTGGCCCGCGGCGGTGATCTCTGCCGTGGTGGTGTCGTTCCCGCTCGTCTATCGTACGGCACTCGGCGCCTTCGAGAGCCTCGACACACAGATGCTCGATGCAGCGCGCACGCTGGGCTGGTCCGAGCGACGCATCTTTACCAAGCTCATGATGCCCCTCGGCTGGCCCTCTATTGCCGCCGGCACGGTGCTCGCCTTTGCCCGCGCCATGGGCGAGTTTGGCTGCACGCTGTTCTTCGCGGGCAACTATGCCGGCATTACGCAGACCATTCCCATCGCCATCTACTTTGAGTGGATGGGCGGCAATACGTCGGTGGCGCTCTTTTGGGTCGTCGTCGTGATCGTCTTTAGCTTCTTGGTCATCCTATTCATCAACATGTACACGGCGCATTCGCAAAAGTACCGCGAGCGGGGTCTCTCCCGCGCGGAGCGCAAACAGGCCAAGGAGCTTGTCGGTCAGGGCGATTCGCTCGACCCCGTCGGTGGCGATGCCCTGCGTATCGATCGCGAGGCGTTGGCCGAGCTTATGCGTGACGACGCGGTCGCGAAGGGAGGTCGATAGGCCATGTCGCTCGTTCTGGATATCAAAAAGCGTTATCCCGGCTTTACCCTCGACATTCATCTGGAAGTCGGCGAGGAGCGGGTGGCGCTGCTTGGCGCCTCCGGATGCGGTAAGAGCTGTACCTTGCGCTGCATCGCCGGCGTGGAGACGCCCGATGAGGGCAAGATCGTCGTCAATGGCGTGACCTTCTTCGACTCTGCCGCGGGCATCAACTTGTCGCCCCAGGAACGCAAGTGCGCCCTGCTGTTCCAAAACTATCAGCTGTTTCCCAATATGACGGTGGCCGATAACGTTTGTGCCGGCGTTGAGGATGCCGGCGACGCCGCAGCGCGCAAAAAGCTTGCCGAACGCTATCTGGGTATCTTTGGCCTAGCCGACTTTGCCGACCGCTATCCCGCGCGACTTTCGGGCGGCCAACAGCAGCGTGTGGCGCTTGCCCGCATGGTGGCGGCGCACCCGGGCATCTTCATGTTCGACGAGCCCATGAGCGCACTCGATGCGTATCTCAAGAGCGCGCTTGAGCAAAACATGCTCGACCTGTTCGATGTCTGCAACCGAACCGTGCTCTATGTGAGCCACGATATCGATGAGGCGTGCCGTCTGTGCGAGTGCATCTGTGTGATGCACAACGGGCATGTGGAGGAGATCGGTTCCGTCGAGGACGTGGTCCGCCGGCCGCAAACTTTAGCCGCGCTGCGCCTGACGGGCTGCAAAAACACGAGCCGTGCGCGCAGGATCGGGCCTCAGGAAGTTGAAGCCCTGGACTGGGGCATGACCTTCAATGTGGGCCGCGAGGTGCCCGATAACGTGGCGTACCTGGGCATCCGCGCGAGCTACTTCCATGTGGACAACCGTGCCGAGCGTGGTCGCAACAGCTATGACCTGCACGTGGCCCGCGTGAGCGATTCGCGTTTTGAGCGCTTGGTGCTGCTGGATGTGCCACGCGCCGACGCGCCGACGCGCCTGCAGTGGAAGGTCAACAAGGTGAGTGTGCCTGTCGAGGAGCTGCCGCAGGCGGGGGAGACCCTGCGCATGCATTTTGATGCGAGCAGAATCCATCTGGTTTGCCGGTAGCGCGGCGTGCGGTGCAGTCGGGGGATTGGTTCCTTGGCCGTCCGGGTCCTTAACGGGCTGCCATTCGCCGAATCGGGGATGACAAAACCTTATTAATCTGATAATTATTTATCAGTCAGCGAGATACTCGCATCCCGATGCTGTCGTACGCGTGTCGGCGGTATTCGTCTGGACGACGACCGTTGATATAGTTACCTTCGACGAGAAAAGGAGGGCGCGCCGATGCCGCAGAAGACATATTCGCGTCGCGTTGCCGCGCGCGCCCTCTATATGGCTCGGAGCCGCATATGAGCAGGTATGTTCACGGCTCCGGGAGAGACGACGCACAACTAAATCATCAACCGCAAAGCAGGTTCCCCAAAATTCCGGGTTTAAGCACGGCTGGGTTTTCGCCACCCACCGTGCAGCAATACCGTAGCTATTCATTTTTGGTTCGAGAGGGGAACCGTCATGGCTGAAGAATTTGATTTCCATCCGATGTGGGAGAGCCTCGGCATGAATCTTGCCGACCACGACATGCTGCTTGGTGCCGTGGGCCAGATGTACGGGGATATGTTCCTGACGCAGAACAATCGCCCCAAGTCCACTTCCTACCTGGATTTTGTTGCCACCAACATTCATAGCGGCCGAATTAAGGAGATGCTCGACAAGAAGGAGGCCGGCGAGGCCACCAAGATCGTCGGCTCGTTCTGCGTCTATGTGCCCGAGGAAATCGTGCTTGCGTGCGATGGTATTCCCGTGGGCCTGTGCTCTGGCGCCGACTGGGCAACGGACAAGGTCGAGGAGCATCTGCCGCGCAACACCTGTCCGCTCATCAAGAGCTTTGCTGGTTTTAAGCTGGGCGAGGTCTGCCCCTACATCGAGTCGAGCGACCTGGTAGTCGGCGAGAACACTTGCGACGGCAAGAAGAAGGCCTATGAGTTCTTTGCCACGCAAAAGAACATGTACGTCATGGATATCCCCAACGTGCACGACGAGTCGACGCTCGTGACCTGGAAGGCCGAGGTCAAAAAGCTCGCTGCCAAGATCGAGGAAGAGTGCGGCGTCAAGATTACGCCCGAGCGCCTGAAGGCCGCCATCCACGCCGTTAACGAGAAGCGCCGCGCCCTGCAGCGTCTGGCTGCGACCCGTGCCGCCGACCCGGCGCCCATCAGCGGCCTCGATAGCCTGCTGACCGTGCAGGCTGCCTTTATGGACGACACGCCGCGCCTGACCGGCGCCATCAACGAAATGGCTGCCGAGTGCGAGGAGCGCGTCGCCAACGGTGAGGGCGTGGCGCCCAAGGGCACCAAGCGCATTCTGTACACCGGTACGCCCATGGCCGTGCCCAACTGGAAGCTGTTCAACCTGATTGAGAAGGCTGGTGGCGTCGTGGTGGGCGAGGAGTCCTGCACGGGCTCGCGCTACTACAAGGATCTGGTCGACGAGTCCGGCGAGACGGTCGACGAGATGCTCGACGCCATCGCCGAGCGCTACTTTAAGATCAACTGCGCCGTCTTTACCCCCAACGACCAGCGCATGAAGGACATCGTCCAAATGGCAAAGGACTTGCATGCCGACGGCATCGTCGACGTGGCCCTGCAGTTCTGCACGCTCTACGAGATGGAGTCCTTCGCCGTGGAGAAGGCCGCCGAGGAAGCCGGCATTCCGTTTATGCATATCACGACCGACTACGCCGGCGAGGACGCAGGCCAGCTGCAGACCCGCATTGAGGCCTTCTTGGAGACGATCTAGGCCGCGCGGCTTTCCCAGGCACCCGATCTTGCCGTTCAAACCGTCGCTTGCATACTCAAGTACGCGGCGCTCCTCTTACACGGCAACCTCGGCACCTGGGAAAGCCGTCTTCGTAGTCGATTTCTTGTCTTTTTTCTTTTAGGGAGCTACATGTCCGATGTAATTGAACAGCCGTTGCCGCGTACGTTTGAGGAATTCAACGAGCAGCGTAAGGCGGCGTTTATTCGCGTGAAGGATTACAAGCAGGCGGGCAATCGCCTGGTCGGCTTTTTGTGCAGCTATACGCCTCTTGAGATTATCGATGCCGCGGGCGCTGCGAGCGTGGCCCTGTGCGGCACGTCCGACGAAGTGATCCCCGAGGCCGAGAAGGTGCTGCCGGCAAACCTGTGCCCGCTCATCAAGTCGACCTACGGCTTTGCTTACTCGCAAAAGTGTCCGTTTACGTACTTTAGCGACATGATCATCGGCGAGACCACCTGCGACGGCAAGAAGAAAATGTACGAGCTGCTCAACGAGCTCAAGCGTACGTACATTCTGCATCTGCCGCAGAGCCGCGACCGTGCCTACGAGCGCGAGGGCTGGTACGAGGAGTGTCGCCTGCTCAAGGAAGAGCTCGAGAACTTCTACGGCATCACGATTACCGATGACGACCTGCGTGCTGCCGTGCGCCGCCGCAACCGCCTGCGTGCCGCCCAGCTCGAGATGTTCGCTCTGCAGGCCAACCAGCCGGCTGCCATGAGCGGCGTCGACCTGATGAGCACCATGTTCGCCGGTACGTTCAGCTTTGATATCGAGGCCTATACGCAGCAGCTCGAGCAGAAGGTTGCGGCCCTGCGTGCTGCCTATGTTGCAGGGGAGCGCCCAGTCGCGGCCGACGCCAAGCGTATTCTGATCACCGGTTGCCCTGTGGGAGGCGTGATCAACAAGATCGGTCGCACCATCGAGTCCAACGGCGGCGTGGTCGTGTGCATGGACGACTGCTCGGGCGAGCGTACGGCCGCCATGATGATTGACCCAGACGCGCCCGATATCCTGCGCGCTATCGCCGATCGCTATCTGGACATCAACTGCTCGGTCATGACGCCCAACGACGGCCGCATGGACAACACGCTGGCCATGTGCGAGAAGTACCACGTCGACGGCGTCGTTGAGAGCGTGCTGCAGGCGTGCCACACCTTCAACGTCGAGAGCGCTCGTATGCAGGAGGCCGTCGAGGGTGCGGGCATTCCGTACATGAAGATCGAGACCGACTACAGCAACGGCGACATGGGCCAGATCGAGACGCGCATCGCCGCCTTTATCGAAACTCTATAGGACGAATGCAGCAAAGGGGTGGTCCCTTTGTCGCATGTGAAGGAGGATGCCGTGGTTGGCATTGGTATCGACATAGGCTCGACGGCGGCGAAGGCTGCGGTGGTGGGGGCAGATGGCACCATCGCGTGGACTTGCGTTATGCCGACGGGGTATTCGTCGGTCGATGCGGCCGAGCGCCTGCGCGCAGAGCTTGTTTCGGCCGGCTACGACGTGGCGGCCGACGACGTGCGTGTGGTCGCGACCGGTTACGGGCGTGTCGCCGTGCCCTATGCTCATAAGGTTGTAACCGAGATTACCTGCCACGGCACCGGCGCTGTGGCGCTCTTTGGCGACCACGGCACCGTGATCGACGTGGGCGGCCAGGACACCAAGGTCATCCAACTTAAAGGCGGCCGCGTGGCCAAGTTTGCCATGAACGACAAGTGCGCTGCCGGTACGGGGCGCTTTTTGGAGATCATGGCCGACCGCCTGGGCATTTCTCAGCAGCAGATGGCAGACCTCGCTCGCTCCGGCGAGCCAACCAAGATCAGCAGCATGTGTACGGTGTTTGCCGAAAGTGAAGTCATTAGCCTGATCGGTCGTGGCGAGCCGCGCGAGAACATCGCGCGCGGTGTGATTGAAAGCGTCGTGTCGCGCGTGGCGACTATGGCCGGACAGGCAGCGGGCGCCCCGTACTACCTGACCGGCGGCCTGTGCGAGAACGCTTACGTTGTGGAGCGGCTGGGAGCGCTGCTGGGCTCGCCGGTGACCACTTCGCCCCAGGCTCGCTTTGCCGGCGCCATCGGCGCGGCGATTCGCGCGCAGCAACTCGGCTGATATGCAGGACGTAGATTCGCGTTCATGCGTATACTGGGATGAAATGACTGACCGATGAAAGGAGGTATCGATGGCAGAGGACACGATTAGGCTCACGTCTATGACCGCCGCGAGCGGTTGAGCCGCTAAGTTGGCTCCTGGAGTCCTCGCCCAGGTCCTGGGTGACTTACCAAATGTGCCCAACGACAACTTGCTCGTGGGGTTCGATACCTCCGACGATGCGAGCGTCTTCCGTGTTGGCGAAAACCTGGGACTCGTTCAGTCCATCGACTTCTTCCCGCCGATGGTCGACGACCCGTTCCTGTTTGGTCAGATCGCGGCAGCCAACTCGCTGTCGGACATTTACGCCATGGGCGGGCGTCCGAGCCACGCCATGAACCTGCTGTGCATTCCCAGCTGCCTGGGCGTTGAGGTTGCGGGGCAGATTTTGGCGGGCGGCGCCGACAAGTGCGTTGAGGCCGGCTGCACCATCGCGGGCGGCCACACCATCAATGACGATGAGCCCAAGTACGGCCTGTCCGTGAGCGGTTTTGTCCCGCTCGATCGCATGCTCGCCAACAGCGGCGCGCGCGTGGGCGATGCTCTGTTGCTGACCAAGGCGGTCGGCTCTGGCATCATCACTGCGGCCATTAAGGGCGAGCTCACCGAGCAGGATGAGGCCGCAGCGATGTTTGACTCGATGCGCACCCTCAACGAAGCACCGATTCGCCTTGCCGAGGGGCTCGAGCTTCACGGCTGTACCGACGTTACGGGCTTTGGCCTGATTGGACATGCGTGCGAGATGGCTGAGGGATCGGGCGTGCAGATTGAGCTTGCGTCTGGGGCGGTGCCGCTCTTTGACCAGGTGCTCGACATGGCGCGACTGGGCATTATCCCCGCCGGTGCCTACCGCAACCAGGATTTCTTTGGTCCGCGCGTGGCGGCCGATGGCGACTTGGAGCCGGGCATGCTGGATGCGCTGTACGATCCGCAGACGTCTGGTGGCCTGCTCATCGCGGCGCCTGCCGCCGATGTGGATGAGCTTGCGCGCCGCCTGCATGCCGAGGGTCGCATCGCCGCCGTTGTCGGTCGCGTGTGCGAGGCGGAGCCGGGCGGTCCCGCTGTTCACGTTATTCGTTAGCGGCGCGTTTATTTAATTACCTATCGTTTTGGAACAATAAACTCGAAAGGAAAAGTATGTCTACCAAGATTGAAGTCAACGCCATGGGCGATGCCTGCCCGCTGCCCGTCGTCAAGACGCTCAAGGCCTTGAAGCAGCTTGAGGGCGAGGGCGCCGTCGTGACCTCGGTCGATAACGAGACCGCCGTCAAGAATATCTCCAAGATGGCGCAGGAGAAGGGCTGCACGGCCTCGGTCGACAAGGTCGCGGATGCCGAGTGGCACGTGACCGTCGCGACCGCCGGCGCCGTTGCCGTGGCCGATCCCGAGCAGGACGGCGCCGCCTTCTGCGACGCCAACGCCGGCAAGGGCAAGCTGGTCATTTCCGTTTACACCGATTGCATGGGCCGTGGTGACGACGAACTGGGCCACAAGCTCATGAAGGCGTTCATCTTTGCCGTGACGCAGCAGGAGGAGTTACCCGCGACCATGCTGTTCTACAACGGCGGCGCAAAGCTCACCGTAGAGGGCTCGCCGGTGCTCGACGACCTGAAGGGCCTGGCTGAGCAGGGTGTCGAGATTCTAACCTGCGGCACCTGCCTCGATCACTTTGGCATTAAGGACCAGCTCGCGGTGGGCGAGGTCACCAATATGTACGTGATCGTGGAAAAGATGGAGCAGGCCGTGCGCGTCGTGCGCCCGTAGCGCTTGGATGGGATTGCCATGAGGGAAAAGCGCCCGGCGCTTGTTATCACGTTTCCCACCACGGCGGCCGCCATGGGTTGCGAGAGCCTTTGCATCGAGCGCGGCCTCCCCGGACGCACGATTCCCGTGCCCGGGGAGGTCGCGGCCGGCTGCGGCCTGGCTTGGAAGGCCTTGCCCTCAGATGAGGATTTGCTGCGCGGCGAGCTTGCCGCGGCTGGCGTTCCCACCGAGGGCTTTACCGTGATCGACATGTGGGAGGTCGTGCGATGATCTACCTGGATAACGCGGCGACGACCATGCATAAGCCGCAGACGGTGATCGATGCCGTGACGCAGGCGATGTGTTCGCTCGGCAATGCCGGGCGCGGTGCCACATCGGGTGCACTCGATGCCGCACGCACCATCCACGGCTGTCGTGCCAAGCTCGCGCGCCTGCTGGGTTGCCCGCGGGCCGACCATGTGTGCTTTACGCCCAACTCGACGGCGGCACTCAACACGGCCATCAACGGCGTGGTGCGCCCCGGAGACCGCGTGGTCACGACGGTGCTCGAGCATAACTCCGTGCTGCGTCCGCTCAATCGTCTTGCGGCTGAGCAGGGCGTTACCGTTGAGCATGCCGGATGCGACGCCAACGGCGTGCTCGACTGTGACGAGCTTGAGCGCTTGGTGACGCCGGGCACGCGTGCCGTGGTGGTGACGCATGCTTCCAATGTGACTGGCAATGCCGTTGACGTTGCGCGCGTGGCGGCTATGGCTCATGCGGTTGGTGCGCTGGTGATTGTCGATGCGTCGCAGTCTGCCGGTACGGCGCAGATTGACATGCAGGGCATGGGACTCGATATCGTGTGCTTTACCGGCCACAAGGGGCTTATGGGTCCGCAGGGCACCGGTGGCCTGGCTGTGGCGGAGGGCGTCGACGTAGCGCCGTGGGCCATGGGCGGCACGGGCGTGCATAGCTTTGATGCGCTGCAACCGCTGGAGTGGCCGACGCGCCTGGAGGCGGGCACACTTAACGGCCATGGTATTGCCGGCCTTTCCGCTGGACTCGATTTTATCGAGGCTCAGGGTGGGGTCGAGGCGATTGCCGCGCATGAGCGTGCGCTTGCTGATTGCTTCCTGGCCGGTGTGCGCGAAATTCCGGGCATTACGCTCTACGGCGCCTTTGACCAGCCGACGCGCTCGGCGATCGTGTCGCTCAACGTGGGCGATATCGATTCGGCCGAGATTTCGGACGCACTTATGCAAGGGTGGGGGATTGCGACCCGTCCCGGCGCCCACTGCGCCCCGCTCATGCACCGCACGTTGGGTACCGAGCGCCAGGGCGTCGTGCGCTTCTCGTTTGGGTACTTCAACACGGACGAGGAAGTTGACACGGCAATTGACGCTGTGCGCGATTTAACCTGTTAAACACGCTCAAGCGTATATACTTTCGGGACGGGTGTTTTTGCCCGTTCCGTTTTTGTTTCGACCCGAAAGGTGTGCCTATGGCCTCATCCGCTCCGCGCGGTCTGCGCTCCGACCATGTCGTTACCGTCGGCATCGCTCTGTTCTCGATGCTCTTTGGCGCCGGCAACCTCATTATTCCGCCGCTTCTGGCACTGCAGGCAGGTTCGGTCACGCCGCTTGCCATGGTCGGCTTTTTGATTGCCGCTATCGGCCTGCCCGTCACGGGCTTTATCGCCGTGGCGCTTGCCGGAACGGCGCGCGAGCTGGCCGGTCGCGTGCACCCCAAGTTTGGCGAGTTCTTCGTCGCGGCGGTGTATCTGGCGATCGGTCCGTGCCTGGCCATTCCTCGTACGAGCTCCACGGCCTTCGAGATGCTGGTGCCGCTGCTGCCCGAGGGCGTTTCGCTCGGCACGGCTCGCCTGGTGTTTGCCGTCGCCTTCTTCGTCGTCGCGTTTGCGCTTACGCTGCGCCCGGGCGTCATCACGCGCGTGCTCGGTCGCATTACGGGCCCCGCGCTCATCGCGCTCATTGTGCTGGTCGTTGGCGCTGCCGTGATCTCGCCGCTGGGGCCGGCTGCCGCGCCGCAGGCTCCCTATGATGCGGGCGCTGCCGTGCAGGGCTTCTTGACCGGCTATCAGACGATGGACCTGCTTGCGTCGCTCGCCTTTGGCATCATCATCGCCGAGACCATTCACGAGCTGGGTGTGACCGACGACAAACGCGTGGCCTTCGAGATCTCGCGCTCCGGTGTCATTGCCGGTGTGCTCATGGCCATCATCTACTGCGGCCTGGCGCTTGCTGGTATGCAGCTCGGCACCGTTATGCCCGATGCCACCAACGGCGCCGCAATCCTAGCCCGCTCGGCCTCCATGCACTTTGGTTTGGCCGGCACGGTCGTGGTCTTCGCGATCTTCTTCCTTGCGTGCATGAACGTGTGCATCGGTCTTATTAGCTGCTGCTCGCGTTACTTCTGCGAGACGTATGTGGTCGAAGGGGGAGCGGAGGCTTCCGAGGAGGCCATGCGCCGCCCCTTCGCAATTCTTGCCTTTGTGTTCGCGGCGTTTTCGTGTGTGCTCTCCAACGTGGGCCTCGACGTGATCCTTATGTTCTCGGTGCCCATGCTCAACGCCCTGTATCCCGTCGCCATCGTGCTGGTGCTTATGGGCCTGGCCCATGGTTTTTGCGACGCGCACCCGCAGGTGTGGGTGTGGGTCGGCGGTGTGGTCGCGGTGCAGAGCGTGATCACCTCGGTCCGCGATGCGTTCTTTGCGGGCGTGTGGCTGCCGTTCGATGCGCTGCCGCTGGCAGAGATTGGTGCCGCATGGGCGCCGGTTGCCGTGGTGGCGTTTGCAATCGGCCTGGTTCATAGCCGGTTTGTCGCACATTCGAGGAGCTAGGGTATCGTCGCTTGCACAGGCGGGGAGTCTACCCTATAATTTCCTTCGCTTTGGGACACGCAAGGTTTAGACCTTAGCTGCTCAACACCTTCGGGACGTGGCGCAGTTTGGTAGCGCGCCTGCTTTGGGAGCAGGATGTCGCAGGTTCAAATCCTGTCGTCCCGACCATATCTTGCGGGCGTAGTTCAATGGTAGAACCCCAGCCTTCCAAGCTGATGACGCGGGTTCGATTCCCGTCGCCCGCTCCATATGATTGTTTAACGGCTCTGGCCCCTTTGGGACCAGAGCCGTTTTTATGCATGCGCCGGGGACCCCACATCCCCTCCTAAGTTGCGGTGAAATACGGACTGTTTTTCGGCTTTTACGAGCCATGCAGTCCGTATTTCACCGCAACTTTTTGTAAGGGAGGTTTTTGACACCGCTGAGAGGCCTGTGGCTACCGTCTGCCGAGCTTCAAAATGCCTTTTGAAGCCCTGAGCTGCGGCGTCAAGCTTTTGGTCAGCTTTTGGCAAGATTATTGAACGCCGTTCTGCGATAGCGTAATGCTATTCGCTTGTTCTTGATAGTTGTGGGGCTAGTTATGCTCGATAAAGGCAAACATTTTCCGCAGTCATACGCAAGGATGCTGTTTACGGCGCTTGGAATTCATCAAGATGGACAGTTGCTTGTAACGATTGACCCTTGGGATGAACGTCGCGCGCGCGATCTTATGCAGGAAAAGCTTCTGCTTCGTCTTTACAACCATGTATATGTCGATCCCGTTTATTGGAACAGCCTTGACGTTGAGGACCGCGTCTTTCAGTTAGCGTCTGCCATTGCAGTCGTTGAGCCGGATGCCGTGTTTTGCGGATCGACTGCGGCTTTGCTATATGGCATAGGCTCGGCGCACACGCTTCTCAATAAAGTACAAGTGCTGTTGCCGCGGTCTACGAGGCGCGATACGTATGAATTCGTTGAATATCGGCGCTGGCGAGCGGGCGAGGTGTGGCGGTTCGGACCGTTTGCAGTAACGGATCCATACCGAACGGTGGTTGATATTGCTCGAACGAGTGCATTTCGGTATGCGCTTGGCTACGTCGATGGATTGGCCCGTGAGTATGACGTCGAGCGCGAGGAATTGCGCGCGTATGCGCAGGCTAATTGTCGCGGGCTGCATGGCATTGCGCGTGCGTTTGATGTGTTCGAGTATATGGACGGAAGGTCGGATAACGGGGGAGAGTCCGAGGCGCGGGCGGCCATGCTTCTTGCCGGCATCGCTGCGCCCGAGCTTCAGATTGAGCTAGCTCGGCCAGGAAACTCCGGCTATTATCTGGCAGATTATGGTTGGCAGATGCCAGATGGGTCGTGGATGTTGGCAGAGCTTCATGGTTTGGGCAAGTTCGAGGACGATACTCAAAACGACTTGGAGCATGCCGCGGCAAAAACCTATCGAGCTGCCTTATTGCGCGATGCGAACCTGCGTGCCATGGGTCATAACGTCATTCATTTCAAGCTGTCAGACACCTACGACGTCGATGCTTTCGGCGCCATGATGCGCGGTTACGGCATTCCAACAACAAAGCCTTTTGCGGATTCCTGATAGCAGGGACAACCAACTCCGCCGCCTAACAATAAGTTGCGGTGAAATGCGGACTAAATGGCAGCTCAGAGGCATAAAATAGTCCGTATTTCACCGCAACTTAGGAGGGGATGGGGTTGAGGGGCGGGGGAGTGGCGCTTGCTTGTCGTGAGTTAGTGGCGGGGGCGGTGGCGGAGCTTGTCGATGGTGGCGTCGGTGGCGCGTTCGCGGGCTTCGGCTGCGTTGATGCGTTTGCGACGGTAATCGATCATGCCTTGGATGATGGGCTTGCCAAAGCTCACGACGTCGTCGTTGTAGATGGCGGTTCGGGCTGCGAGGAGGCAGTCGGTAAAGTCCATATGGGTCTTGCCAAAGAGTTTGATGGCAAGGGCGACAACGGTGGGCTCGTCGACCATGACGTCATCGAGCAGCCTTTTCATGGCCGCAGCAATCTCAACGCGGGGAACCTTATAGACGTCGCGCAGCGTGACCACGACGCGCGTGATGATTTCGGGGTAGACACGAGCGGTGCGCGTGGCGATGACCTTGGCGGCGCGCGGCGACAGGACCTCGTCGTCGTTAAGCAGGTAGCGTAGGATAACGGTCTCGTCGATGATGGTGCTACTCATGGATGTCTACTTCCTCGGGACCCAAGATCGAATCGTCGCTTTCTGCGGCGAGATATTCAATCCAGGCGTTGCGTTCCTCGGACCGGCGATTGGGGTCCCCGTAAGCCTTAAGCACTCCGTAGGCAGCCGTGCCATCCTTTGAGCGCACGGCGATCGGCTGAAAAGGCAGTTTACGCATGAGGATGCTCTGCGAAACAAATAGGCGAACGGCCTCGGCAAGCGATGTACCCATTGCGTCGTAGAGACGCTCAGCATGCTGCTTGTCCTCTTCGCGAATGCGCACCTGTAGGATGGCTCGTTTTTGAGTCGATGACATCGCTAGCCCCCTTATCTAGTGCAACACGGATGGTCAAATTCGCCCTGTGCTTTCTTTTGACTATCTTATATCCACCACTTTATTTCACTCAAGTTAATGAGTGTAAACATAACTACAAGCGTAATACATCCGCAGAAGGAGAGCGTGAAAATCTCATATGCCTACGCGTGTAATACACTCGACTTTATAGTCCACCGAGAATAATCCCGACCTGCCAAAACCACTGCAATACACCCGTATTGCAGGGCTTATGCCCAAGTTTGCCCGTGGCAACTGCGTATATTCAACCTGTATACCGTTGGGGAGATTCCATCGATTGCCCGTTTCGCCGCAGGCATTCGATACGCCGATGCCAGACCACGGGCGGCCTGGGGCAACGTCGGCAGAACCTCTCCAGCAAGGGATTCAGGAGGGAGTGAACAATATGGGCAATAAACGAGTCGTCGCCGATTCTTCGCGCTGCATTGGGTGTCAAACCTGTATGGCGGCGTGCATCGAGGCACACGACATCCCCGGCAACATCGCCGCACCGCGCCTACGCGTGACGCGCACCTACGAGATCTCCGCACCGGTGGCTTGCCATCACTGCGAGGACGCTCCGTGCGCCAAGGCCTGCCCCACGGGTGCCTTGTTCTTTGATCCAAAGAACCATCGCATCGGCGTTAACGAGGACAACTGTATCGGTTGCAAGAGCTGCGTCATGGCCTGCCCCTTTGGCGCCGTGAGCGTGGCGACCACGCAGGTCCCCGTCTTGATGGGCGACGTGCGCGTGGGTTCGCAGACCAAGAGCTTCGTGCTCAAGTGCGACCTGTGCGTGGACCGTCCCGGCGGTCCGGCGTGTGCCGAGGCGTGCCCGACCAAGGGCCTCACCCTGGTAGACGAGGAGCGCCTGGCAGAGCTGACTGCCGAGCGTGCCCGCGCCACCATCGAAAACGAGGCGTAGGCGGGCGGCCATATAAGCCCAACGATTGTCAAATACGTACCGATTAATCGGTAGCAGAGAAAGGAAGGAGGGTGTCATGGAGAAGCATAAAGTGATCTGTCCGTATTGCGGCGCCGGTTGCCAGTTTAACCTCCTGGTCCAAAACGGCCAGGTCGTGGGTACCGAACCGCTCAACGGCATCACCAATCAGGGCGAGCTGTGCCTGAAAGGCATGAGCGGCTACGACTTCATCAACGACACCAAGATCTTGACTCCCCGCGTGCTGCACCCGATGATCCGCCGCACTAAGGGCGCGGATCTTGAGCGTGTAAGCTGGGACGAGGCACTGGATTTCACCGCATCTAAGATGCAGGCCATAATTGACGAATATGGTCCTAACGCTGTCATGACCACCGGCTCTTCGCGAGGCGGCGGCAATGAGGCGAACTACGTCATGCAGAAGTTTACGCGTGCGTGCATCGGCACCCACAGCGTGGACAACTGCGCCCGTACTTGACACGGCCCTACTGTCCTCGGTCTGATGGACACGGTTGGTTCAGGTTGCATGTCATGCTCCATCCCCGGTATGGAGGATGCGGGCTGCATTTTCCTCTTCGGCTATAACCCTGCCGATTCGCACCCCATCGTCGCAAGGCGTATTGTGCGAGCCAAAGAAAAGGGTTGCAAGATCATCGTCGCCGACCCGCGCCATATCGAAACCGCGCGTATCGCCGACATCTACCTTCCGATCAAGAACGGTTGCAACGTGGCGTTCCTCAACGCCTTTGCCAACTGCTTGGTCAATGATGGCCTCTATGACAAGCAATTCGTCGCCGAGCACACGAACGGCTTTGACGAGTGGTGGGAGACCATCAAGAACTACACTCCCGAATCCGTACAGGACATCACGGGTGTCGAGCCCGCGTTGATCCACCAAGCTGCCGAGATGTACGCCACGGCGAAGCCCTCTGCCATCATTGGCTGGGGCATGGGCGTGTGTCAGCAGAAGCAGAACCTGAAGACGGTGCACACCATCGCCTCTATCGCCTGCGTTGCCGGCCAGATCGGCAAACCCAATTCCGGCCTCGCGCCCGTGCGTGGCCAGAACAACGTCCAGGGCTCCTGCGATATGGGCATGCTGCCCAACCTGTACCCTGGCTACCAAAAAGTCACCGACCCCGCCGTACGTGCCAAGTTTGCCAAGGCTTGGGGCGTGCCCGAGGAAAAGCTCCCCTTGGAGGAGGGCTACAAACTCACCGACCTGGGTCACCTGGTCGACGAGGGCAAGGTGCACTGCTTCTACAACTACGGCGAGGATCCGGTGCAGACCGAGCCCGATTCGGCCGGTATGCGCAAGACGCTTTCCGAGCTGGACCTGTTCATCTGCCAGGACATCTTTATGACGCAGACGACCATGCTCGCCGACGTCATCCTGCCCGCCACCTCTTGGGGCGAGCACGAGGGTGTCTTTACCGCGTCTGACCGTAGCTTCCAGCACTTCGATGCCGCGGTGCCGCCCAAGGGCGAATGCCGTCACGACTGGGAGATCTTCGCGGACCTGTCCACGCGCATGGGCTACCCCATGCACTACGACAACACCGAGCAGATCTGGAACGAGTGCATTAGCCTGTGCCCCAACTTTGTGGGCGCCACCTACGAGAAGATGGCTCCCGAGGGCGGTTACGCTCAGTGGCCCGTCAAGACCACCGATGTGAACGACCACGGTACGCCGGATATGTTCGCAGGCGGCAAGTTCACCACCAAGGACGGCCGTGCCAATCTGATGGCGCACGATTGGGAGGCACCCTCCGAGCTTCCCGACGATGAGTACCCGCTCATCCTGTGCACCGTCCGCGAGGTCGGCCACTACAGCTGCCGCTCGATGACCGGCAACTGCAAGACGCTGGCGCTGCTCGCCGACGAGCCCGGCTTTGTCCGCATGAATCCCGCGGACGCCCTGGCGCGCGGCATCAAGAACGGCGACATCGTCTCGATTCACAGCCGCCGCGGCCAGGTATACAGCCGCGCCGACGTGAGCGACCGTATCAACAAGGGCACGGTCTATATGACCTATCAGTGGTGGATCGGCAAGTGCAACGAGCTGACCATGCACAAGGTCGACCCGGTCTCGCATACGCCCGAGGACAAGTTCTCCGCCTGCCAGGTCGACGCCATCGCCGACCAGGTCTGGGCCGAGGGCGAGGTTGAGCGTCAGTACACCGAGCTCAAGCAGGCTCTGGTGGACGCCGCCGCTCCCCAGGATGTTGAGCCCGGCGCCGCCAAGTTCGACGACGAGACGCACGTGAATCAAATCGTGTAGTCCCGTTCTCGTTGGCTTTTTGGGCCGGGCGTCCCGTACGTTCGGGAGCCCGGCCCGTTATTTTGAAAGGAAGTGGGGATGAACCGCTTCATCGACATCAACCCGGAGAGGTGCATCGGCTGCGGAACATGCCAGTCCGCCTGTGCCGACGCCCACCGGATGCAGGGTCTTCAGGATACGCCGCGCCTGGCGCTCGTGAAGACCGGCGGCATTTCGGCCGCCCTTGCCTGCCACCATTGCGAGGGTGCCCCCTGCGCCGAGGTTTGCCCGGTGAATGCCATCGAGCACGATGGCGACCGCATCCACGTCAAGGAGCAGGAGTGCATCGGGTGCAGGCTGTGCGCCATCGCGTGCCCCTTCGGTGCCATCCACCCCGATGGCACGTCCATCGCCGGTGTCGCAGGCATGTGCGACTCGACACCTTCGTATCCTAAGTCCCTGAGCAGCCTGCTCACGTGGGCGCCCGGTCAGTACACCTGCGCCGTCAAGTGCGACCTGTGTGCCTTCGACCCTGATGGCCCCCACTGCGTGGCGGCTTGCCCCACCAAGGCGCTTACCGTCATGGGCGGCGCGGCCGATCGCGAGCTCGACGAGGCCAAGCGCCTGCGTTCGATTGAGAACAGCCCTGCCGTCGACGTGGAGGCTGTTGCCCAGGGTCTGTCCGAGAAAGCAGAAGGGAGCGTAAACAATGGATAGCATGACGCTGTTTATCGCATCACTTGCCGTCTCGTGCATCGGTGCGCTCGCCTCGGTTCTGCTGATCAAGTCCGATAACGCCGCCAAGACCGCCGGCTGCCTGTTCGGTGCCGTTGCCGCGGTGCTTTCGTTTGCCGCCGGTATCCAGGCCATCCTGGGCGACGTTACCGTCATCGATACCGTGTTGTTCTTCCCGTTCGCCCGGTTCCAGCTGTTGCTCAACCGTCTGTCCGGCGTCTTTGTGGCACTCATCTCGGTGCTCGCGTTTGCCGGCTCTGTTTACGGCCTCAACTACTTTGACGAGTATCCGGGCAAGAAGGCCCGCGCGGGATTCTTCTTTAACACCTTTGTCGCGTCCATGCTGCTGGTGCTCACGGCCGACAACGTTTTCTGGTTCCTGGTCGCCTTTGAGCTCATGTCGCTGACGAGCTACTACCTGGTCGTGATCGAGGAGAACCAGCAGTCCATTCACGGTGGTTGGCTCTACTTTGTGATTGCGCATGTGGGCTTTGTGCTCATCATGGCGAGCTTCCTGATCCTTGCTAACCATGCGGACGGTTCGTTTGCCTTTGCCGACATCCGCTCCACGGCTTTCGATCCCACCATCGCCTCGGTCTGCTTTGTGCTCGCCTTCTTTGGCTTTGGTGCCAAGGCCGGTATCATCCCGCTGCATTCGTGGCTGCCCAAGGCGCACCCCGAGGCGCCGTCCAACGTGTCGGCCCTCATGTCAGGCGGCATGATCAAGATCGGTATCTTCGGTATCCTCAAGGTAGGCCTGGACCTGCTGGGCGCCTCGGGCGTTCAGACCTGGTGGGGTATGCTCGTGCTGGTGATCGGCGCGATCTCGTCGGTCCTGGGCGTTGCCTTCGCCCTGCAGGAGCACGACATCAAGCGCCTTTTGGCCTACCACTCCGTCGAGAACATCGGCATCATTTTGCTGGGTGTGGGCGCCTCGATCTGCGCTCAGGCACTCGGCTCCACCGGCATCGCCGTCTTGGCCCTGATGGCTGCGCTCTATCACACGTTTAACCACGCGATGTTTAAGGGCGAGCTGTTCTTGGGCGCCGGCGCGCTGCTGTATGCCACGGGTACGCGCAATATGGAGAAGATGGGCGGTCTGTTCCGCCGTATGCCGGCCACGGCCATCTGCTTCCTTATTGGTGCGCTTGCCATCTCGGCCATTCCGCCCTTTAACGGCTTTGTGTCCGAGTGGTTTACCTACCAGTCGCTCTTTAACGTGTCGACGCTTGCCGACAAACCCGTCATGATCGTGGCCGTGTTCGCCGCCGTGGCACTTGCCATTACCGGCGCACTCGCCGTCACGTGCTTCGTCAAGGCCTATGGCGTGTCGTTTGCCTCCGCGCCTCGTTCCGAGGCCGCTGCCAACGCCAAGGAGGTCCCGGCTCCCATGGTCTTTGCCCAGGGTCTGCTGGCCGCCATCTGCGTTGTGCTCGGTATCGGCTCGCCGGTTGTAGCCCCGGTGCTCGTTGACGTCGCGGCCTCGGTGCTCAACCCCGCCGGTGGCGTTTTCGCTGCCGAGGGCATGGAGCTCATGAATCAGTACTCCGGTGCCGCCACTTCCACGCCCGCGATCGCTATCGCGCTCGTGGTGCTCGTCGCTATCGCTTGCGCCTTCCGTCGCGCCAAGCAGGTGGGTCCGGCGCAGAAGTCCCAGCCTTGGGCGTGCGGCTATGCCCCCAATGCCGAGATGCCCGTCGTCGCCACCACCTTTGCCTCCGATGTCTCGTGGTTTATGAAGCCGCTCTACGACCTGCGTGACCGCTGCACGGCCATCTGCTGGTTCATTGCGCACTTCTTCCAAAAGCTCACCGGGGTTGCCGAGGCCGTGGAACCCGTGCCCGACCGCGTGCTGGTGGACGCCCCGCATCGTGGTGTGGAGTGGCTCGCCCAGGTCTCGACTAAGCTCGAGAGCGGCGACTACAGCCTCTACATCGTTTACATCGTCGTGGCGCTCGTGGCCTTCTTGGCACTCGCCGTATTTATGGGTTAAGGAGGGGAGCATATGAACAACATTGTGCTGGGTATTGCCCAAGGCGTCCTCGTTATGCTGGTGGCGCCGTTCTTCTCCGGTCTTGGTCGCGTGATCCGCGCCAAGATGCACAACCGTCGCGGCCCGAGCATCATGCAGGATTACCGCGATATCGCTAAGCTCCTGGCTCGCCCCGAGTCGGTGAGCGAGGACGCGAGCTTCGCCATCCGCATCATGCCCCCGCTGTTCTTGGCCGTTGCCTTTATGCTCGCCATGGGTCTGCCCATCTTTACGATGGAAAGCCCCATGCCGGTCTTTGGCGATGCCATCACCATCATGTACAGCCTGGCGCTCGCGCGCTTCTTCTTCTCGCTGGCCGGTGTGGATTCGTCCAACGCCTACGCCGGTATCGGCGGCATCCGCGAGCTGCTTATGAGCGTGCTCATTGAGCCGTCCATGTTGCTGGCGCTGTTCGCCACGGCGCTCGTGTGCGGATCCACCGATATTGCCACCATGGGTCAGCGCATCCTGGCCGGGGATATCCAGGCGCCCGTCGCGGTCGTCCTGGCGGGTATCGCCTTTGCCGCCGCCTGCTACATGGAACTGGGCAAGCTGCCGTTTGACCAGGCCGAGGCCGAGCAGGAGCTTCAGGAGGGCCCGCTTGCCGAGCTTTCCGGCCCGTCGCTGGCTATGGCCAAACTCGCCATGTCCATGAAGCAGGTCGTGATCGTGTCGTGGTTCTGCGCAATCTTTGTGCCTTGGGGCGAGCCCCAGACCATGGGTGTCGCGGCCATCTTGGGCGCGGTCATCTTCCTTGTTAAGTGCCTGATCGACTTTGTCGTGTGCGGCGTGATCGAGAACTCCTGCTCGCGCTCGCGCTTTAAGGTACTCGGTAATCAGACTTGGGCCGTCGTGGGCATCGCCGTTTTGGCGTTTGTCTTCGTCATCGTCGGCGTGTAGGAGAGGGGAGTAACAATGACACTTTCTACCAGTCTGTCCCTTCTCGGCCTGGTCGCCATTCTGGCGCCCATGGTTGGCTCGCTGATCGTGGCCTTCCTGCCGCGTCCGTATGCCAAGTGGACGTCTGCCATCGCCGCCGCTATCGCCACCGTGGCGAGCGTGGCGCTTGCTGCGAGCTACGCACAGGCGGGCTTCCCGGAGCTTTCGGTCCCGTTTGTCTCGTTTGGCAACACGCTCGTGCTGGGCTTTGTGTTCGACCGCATGTCGACGCTGCTGGCACCTGCCTTCGTGGGCATCGGCTTTTTGGTCGTGATCTACTCGATCCCGTACATGAGCCAGGACAACCGCGAGCATCCCGACCTTCCGCGTCGTCGCTTCTACGCCTACCTGTCCACCTTCATCGGTGCCATGGCCGGCTTGGTGTACAGCTCCACGCTCGTGGGCCAGCTTGTGTTCTTTGAGATCACGGGTGCCTGCTCTTGGGGCCTCATCAGCTACTACATGACGCCCACGGCCAAAAAGGCCGGCATGAAGGCTCTCATCATCACGCATATCGGAGCCCTTGGCCTGTATCTGGACGCCGCCGTGCTGTTTGCCAACACCGGTACGTTTGCCATCACGGCTATCTCGGGCCTCGATACGACCGTTAAGGCCGCGGTGCTGCTGATGGTGCTCTTTGCCGCTTGGGCAAAGTCCGCGCAGGTCCCCATGTACATGTGGCTGCCTTCGGCCATGGAGGCCCCCACGCCGGTCTCGGCCTACCTGCACGGCGCCTCGATGGTTAAGGTTGGCGTGTGCGTGTTCGCGCGTGCGCTCATCTCTGCCGGTGAGGTTCCCGAGATTGTGGGCTGGGTCGCCGTCATCGACGCCATGATCACCATGCTCTTTGGCTTCCTTATGTACCTGCCGCAAAAGGACATGAAGCGCCTGCTGGCCTTCTCCACGATCGCCCAGCTCTCCTATGTGTTCTTTGGCCTGGGCCTTTCGGTCTTTGGCAGCCAGCTCGCCTTTGACGGTGCGGTGTGCCACATCTTTAACCACGCCTTTGCCAAGACGCTCTTCTTCCTCGTTGCCGGCTCGTTCTCGTTTACGCTCGGCACGCGTATGCTGCCGAAGCTCCGCGGCGTGCTCAAGAAGTACCCCGTCAGCGGTATCGGCTTTGCCGTGGCAGCGCTCGCTATTGCCGGCGTGCCGCCTATGAACACGTTCTTCTCTAAGTTCCAGATCATCGCCGGCGGCTTTTCTGTCGGTGCGGGCAACGCCGCGATCATGGTACTCGTGCTCATTATGGTTGCCGAGACGGTCGCTACCTTCGCCTGGTTCCTTAAGTGGATGGGCTATTGCCTGCCGGGCGAGCCGTCCGAGGAAGTCGCCGCCGGAGCCCCGCTCCCCAAGGCGATGGCGTTCGTGTTCGTCGTGCTGGTCATCATGGTCATCGTCAGCGGCCCGCTTTCGGCCAGCTGGATTGGTTAGGAGGTAGAACATGGGTTACCAACTCGTCAACCTGCTGGGCGGCCTTCTGATCGTTACCTCGACCATGGTCGTTATCAGCAAGTCCATTAAAGTGGCCATCCGCTGGTATGCGGTGCAGTCACTGATCCTGGTGGGCCTGCTTGCCACGCTTGGCAACGTCACCGGCGCCTCCGAGCTGCTCATGTGGGCCGTGTCGGCATTTGTGACCAAGGTGGTCCTGGTCCCGCTCATCCTGTCCTATGCTTATCGCAAGATGGGCGAGCCGAGCGATTTGGGCCTCACGCGCGGCACCAAGCCGGCGTGGACCATCTGCCTCATCGCTGTGGAGGTTGCTATCTGTTTTGCCGTGGTGACGCAGATTAAGCTTCCCACGGCCGAAGTCGCCACGCCTGCGCTGGCCATCAGCTTCGCCCACTTCTTTGTGGGCCTGTCCTGCATCATCACGCAGCGCAACATCATGAAGCAGATCTTTGGATACTGCCTTATGGAAAACGGCAGCCATGTGACGCTCGCCCTGCTGGCGCCCACGGCTCCCGAGATCGTCGAGACCGGTATCGCGACCGATGCCATCTTCGCGGTCATCATTATGTCCATCGTCGTGCTCAAGATCTGGCGCACCTACCAGTCGCTCGATTCGCACGACCTCTCCGATCTGAAGGGCTAGGCACATGGATACCTCCACAATGCTTTTGGCACTCGTTGCGTGCCCCCTGGCCCTGTCCGCCATCATGGCCATCGTTCCCAAGACCGCATCGCGTGGCGTCTTTGAGCTTTGCCATGCCGTCTCGGCTGTCGTCGTGCTCGCCGGCTCCCTTGCCATCGCGCTGCCCGTCTTTACCGACGGCGACGAGATCTGGGCACTCGACCCGTGGTTCCACGTCGATGCCCTGGGCGCGCTGTTCGTGCTCATCATCGGCATCATCGGCTTTTGCATCGCCGTCTACTCGATCGGCTTGGTTCGCCAGCTGGTCGCCGACGGCGTCTACGGACCCGATCAGGTAAAGCAGTACTACGCGTTCTACAGCCTGTTCCTGTTTACGATGCTTTTGGCCGCGACGACCAACAACATCATCATTATGTGGGCGGCCATCGAGGCCACCACGCTGGCCTCGGCACTGCTTGTCGCGCTCAAGAACACGCGTCATGCTCTCGAGGCCACGTGGAAATACATCATGGTCTGCACCGCCGGTGTGGCCTTTGGCCTGTTCGGTACGCTGCTGATCTACGCCAATGCTGCCGACGTGATCTCGAACCCGCATATGGCCGCGTTCCTCTCGGGTGTGCTGCCCGAGGCCGATAAGCTCGACCCGGCGATCGTGCGCCTGGCCTTTGCGTTTATCGTGATTGGCTTTGGCACCAAGGCCGAGGTCTTTCCCATGCACACCTGGATGCCCGATACGCTCTCCCAGGCTCCGGGCTCCATCTCGGCGCTGCTGTCGGGCGTGGTGCTCAAGTGCTCCATGCTCATCATCATTCGCTTTGACATGGTTGCCACCCATGCCATCGGCAACGACTTCCCTAGCCTGTTGCTGCTGGTGATCGGCGTGCTGTCGATCGTGTTCTCGAGCTTTGCCCTGTTTGCACAGACCGACATCAAGCGCAAGCTGGCCTACTCCTCGTGCGAGAACGCCGGCGTCATCATGCTGTGCCTGGGTATTGGCGGTCCTTTGGGCATCGCCGCGGCCCTGCTGCATAGCATGTTCCACGGTCTTGCCAAGTCGCTGTGCTTCTGCCTCACCGAGAATGTTGAGCATGCCTATGGCACGCGCGACTTGAGCCAGATCCGCGGCATCATCGAGCGCGCGCCCATTACCGGTGCGCTGATGGTTGTCGGCTTTTTGGCGCTGGCCGGTTTTCCGCCTTTCGCCATGTTCATCTCGGAGTTCGGCACCTTTGTGGCGGCCTTTGCCGCCGGTAGCCCTTGGTGGCTTGTCGTGATCGTGGCGCTCGCCCTGACCGTTGCCATTAGCGGCCTGACGCGCGTCGTCATTTCGTCGGTCTTTGGCAAGACGCTGCACGAGCCCGTCGATACCGAGCGTCGCGAGTCGAGCATTTGGATGCTCATCCCCGAGGCACTGCTTGCCGCCTGCCTTATCTGGTTTGGCCTGGCCACGCCTCTGCCCGTGGTGCGCGGTGTTGAGAACGCCGTCGCCATCGTGCTCGATCAGGATACCGATGCTCTGCACACGGCCCCGATGTTCCGCGAATTCTTTGGCTCCGAGGCCACTCAGAGCGAGGTGAAGTAGATGATTGAAACTGAGAACAAGGTGTATGCCCGCCGCTGCGAGAGCCATGTCGAGGCCCTGCGCCGTGCCGTTCCGGGCTGCATCGAGAAGGTCGAGTGGCAGTGCGAGGACCAGCTGACGATTACCGTTAAGCTGGACCGTCTGCCCGAGGCCGTCCACTACCTGTACTACGAGCGCTACGGCTGGATTCCCGTGATCGTCGGCAACGACGAGCGCAGCCTGTGCGGCCGCTACGCCGTGTACTACCTCATCTCCATGGAGGGGGAGGACCCCGGCTGGGTGACCGTGCGCGCCGAGGTCGATCCCGCCAAGATGACGTTCCCGTCCGTGACGCCATTTGTCCCCGCCTGCGTGTGGGGCGAGCGCGAGCTGCGCGATATGTTCGGCCTGATCCCCGAGGGTCTGCCCGATCGCCGTCGCCTGGTGCTGCCCGACGACTGGCCGAGCGGTCTGTACCCGCTGCGCAAGGACTCCATGGACTACCGTTTCCGTCCCGCTCCCGTGAGCGACATGGAAAACTACGAGTTCCTTGCCGACACCAAGGGCAAGGAGACGACCCTTGTCCCCATGGGACCGCTGCACATTACCTCAGACGAGCCCGGCCACTTCCGCCTGTTCGTTGAGGGTGAGACGATCGTCGACGCCGACTATCGTCTGTTCTACGTGCACCGCGGCATGGAGAAGGTCGCCGAGACGCGCCTGAACTACGATGCCGTGACGTTCCTCGCCGACCGTATCTGCGGCATTTGCGGCTGCGCCCACTCGGTGGCCTACGCCGAGTCCGTCGAACGCGCCCAAGGCATCCACGTCCCGCTGCGCGCCCAGTACATTCGCGCCATCGTGCTTGAGGTCGAGCGCCTGCACTCGCACCTGCTCAACATTGGCCTGGCGTCGCACTACACGGGCTTTGACTCCGGCTTCCAGCAGTTCTTCCGCGTCCGCGAGAAGTCCATGGATCTGGCCGAGAAGCTCACCGGTCACCGCAAGACCTATGGCCTCAACGTGATTGGCGGCGTGCGTCGCGACATCCTGGCCGAGCAAAAGCTCGCCACGCTCACGACCATCCACCAGCTGCGCTCCGAGGTCACCGAGCTCGTCGACGTGCTGCTCTCCACGCCCAACTTTATCGAGCGTACGAGCGGCATCGGCATCCTCGACCGCAAGATCGCACGCGACTTCTCGCCGGTCGGCCCGCTCATGCGTGGCTCGGGCTATGCCCGCGACGTGCGTTTTGACCATCCCTTCGACGGCTACGCCGATCCGGACGTCCAAAAGATGCACGCCGCTACGGCCGACACGTGCGATGCCTTCGGCCGTACCGCCGTTCGCATCCAGGAGGTCTACGATTCGATCGACATGATCGAGACCATGCTCGAGAACTGCCCGTCGGGCCCCATCCTCACCACGGATTGGGAGTACACCCCGCATAAGTACGCCATCGGTGCCACCGAGGCGCCGCGCGGCGAGGACGTGCACTGGGCCATGCTCGGCAACAACCAGAAGTGCTACCGTTGGCGCGCCAAGGCCGCTACGTACAGCAACTGGCCGGTCCTGCGCTACATGTTCCGCGGCAACACCGTGGGCGATGCGGCGCTCATCGTCGGTTCGCTCGACCCGTGCTACTCCTGCACCGACCGAGTGACGGTGACCGACGTGGCCGCCAAGCGCGATCACGTGCTGGATAAGGAGCAGTTCGAGAACGTCTGGCGCGACAAGTCGCCGCTTGCGGGCGAGGGCACCATGGCCGCTCCGCTCGATGAGGAGGCGCTCTAATATGCTGAAGCTTTGGAAGGTCAACGCGAAGGCGGGCGACGCGACGGTCAAGTACCCGTTTGCGCCGTTCCCCACCAACAAGGACATGCGCGGCAAGCCCGAGCACAACGCCGAGCTGTGCATCGCATGCGGTGCCTGCGGCGTTGCGTGCCCGGCCGACGCCATCCGCATGGATACCGACCTTGCGGCCGATACCATCACCTGGTCGATCGACTACGGCCGCTGCATCTTCTGCGGCCGCTGCGAGGAAGCCTGCCCCATGGAGGCCATCAAGCTCACCGAGGAGTTTGAGCTGGCCGTTATGAGCAAGGACGACCTCACCAGCAAGAGCGTCTACACGCTCGAGCACTGCTCGCGCTGCGGCAAGCCGTTCGCCCCGCACAAGGAGATCGACTACGCTAAGCGCCTGCTGCAAAAGGCCGGCG
>CAKUHK010000023.1:0-28699 GCA_934655965.1 uncultured Collinsella sp. | reverse complement strand
GTATGGCACGTGGGCTCAGGAGCTGGGCTTTTTGTTTTGCCGCACCGGGTCGATGGTGCTGGGCTTTAACGACCAGGACCGCGCGCAGCTGGAGCAGCTGCGCAGCAACGGCCTTGCGAACGGAGTACCCGAGCTATCGACCATCGGGCCCGAGCGCATCCACGAGCTGGAGCCGCGCGCGAGCGCCGAGGCGACGTGTGCGCTGTGGTGTCCCTCGACGGGCTTTGTCGATCCGTTTGAGGTCGCCATCGCCGCGCTGGAGAACGCCGTCGCCAACGGCGTGACGTTTATGCGGTCCGCGCCGGTGGAGGCGATTGAGGTCGCTGGCGGCGAGGGCGACAGTACTGCGCGCTTTACGCTGGTGACACCCGCCGGTGACGTGCGCTGCCGCTACCTCATTAACGCCGCGGGCAACGGCGCCGCGGACATCTCGCATATGGCGGGCGCCGAGGAGTTCCAGATGGTCTGGCGCCAGGGCAACATCGTGGTGCTGGACAAGGAGCCGCGCACGCTCATGCCGCTCTACCCGGTGCCGACGCCGGTATCGAAGGGCGTCATTGTGACGGGCACCGTGCACGGCAACACCGTGATCACCGCGACCGCCGCCGTACGCAAGCCGGGCGATACGCAGACCTACGCCGCCGACGTAAACGCGCTGCTGACCGGCGCGCGCAAGCTGGTGCCCGATCTGGACACGCGCCGCGTGGTGCGCGCGTTTGCTGGCGGGCGCCCGGTCATTAAAGGAACGAACGACTTCTTTATTGGACAGTCGGCCGTGGTGCCGGGGCTGTTCCAGGCAGCCGGCATTCAATCGCCGGGCGTGGCGAGCGCACCGGCCATCGCCGAGCGCATGGAGCGGGTATTGCGCGAAGCCGGCGTGGTTCTGCGCGAGCGGGACGATTGGGACCCGATTCGCCACGCGCCGGACGACTTTGACCGTGCGCCGCTTGCGCGCAAGGAAGAACTGATCGAGTCTGACCCCGCGTGGGGACAGATCGTCTGCCGCTGCGAGACGGTGCCCGAGGCCGAGATCGTGGCCGCGATTCGACGTCGCCCGGGCGCGGTTTCGGTCGAAGGCGTCAAGCGCCGCTGCCGCGCCGGCATGGGTCGGTGCCAAAGCGGCTTTTGCCAAAGCCGCGTGGTGGCGATTCTTGCCCGCGAGCTGGGTTGCGATCCCAGCGAGGTATTACTGGAGGACGCCGGCTCCTGGTTGGTCGAGGGACCTTTGAAGGGGGTGCGCTAGGATGGCGACAAATATCGAGATGGGCGCCGGGCGCGATGCGGTCGACGCCGTGGCGACGCAGACGTTCGACGTGGTCGTTGTCGGCGGTGGGCCTGCCGGCATGGCGGCCGCGCTTGCCGCGCATAAGGCCGGAGCGCGCGTGGCCATCGTGGAGCGCGAGCAGCACCTGGGCGGAATCCTCCGCCAGTGCATCCACCCCGGCTTTGGCCTGTCGCACTTTAAGCAGGAGCTCACCGGCCCCGAGTATGCGCAGCGCTTTATCGACCAGGTGCGCGCGACCGATATCGCGCTGTTCTTGGACAGTATGGTGATTGGGATTGATGGCGGCGCGTCGGGTGCGGACGAGGCTGCGGGAGACACCACCGTCCACACCGTCACACTCATGAGTCCCGCCGGCATGCTGCAGCTCACCGGACGCGCGGTCGTTCTTGCCATGGGCTGCCGAGAGCGCACCCGCAGCGAGATCAAGATTCCCGGTAGCCGACCCGCCGGCGTCTTTACGGCCGGCCTGGCGCAGCGATATATCAATATCGAAAACCTCAAGCCCGGCTCGCGCGCCGTCATTTTGGGCTCGGGCGACATCGGGCTGATCATGGCACGCCGCTGCACGCTCGAGGGTATTTCGGTCGAGGGCGTGTACGAGCTTATGCCGTACGCCAACGGCCTGCGTCGCAATGTGAAAAACTGTCTGGACGATTTTGGTATTCCGCTGCATCTGTCGACCACCGTTACGCGCGTGATCGGGCATGACCGCGTGGAGGCTGTCGAGGTGAGCCATGTCGACGAGCACCTGGCGCCCATTCCGGGGACCGAGCGCATCGTTCCGTGCGACACGTTGCTGCTTTCGGTGGGCCTGATTCCCGAGAACGAGCTTTCGGTTGCTGCAGGCGTTGAACTTGACCCGCGCACGCGCGGCGCCGTGGTGGACCAGAGCCTGCAAACGGGCGTTCCGGGCATCTTTGCCTGCGGAAACGTGCTACACGTGCACGACCTGGCCGATAACGTGACGACTGAGTCCGAGCGCGCCGGCGCGGCTGCGGCGGCATGGGCGTTGGGTGGTAGCACGGGTGCCGGGGTGGACACTGCGAGCGCGTGCTGCGAGCTCACGGTCTCCCCTGCTGGCATTGCTGGCTACGCGCTGCCGGGACACATTACGGCCGTCGGGCTCACCAAGGTCAACTTCCGTGTGCGCCGACCGGTCGATGCCGCCCGCGTACGTATTCTGGCAGGCGACGAGGAGCTGTTTGCAGGCAAGGTTCGCGCGTTTAAGCCGAGCGTCATGGAAAGCTTCCCAGTGCCGGCAAAGGTGATCCACCGAGCACTCGACATGGGTGCCAGCGAAATCGTCCTGTCCGTCGATCCCGTTGAGGAGGCGTAGAAGCATGAGCACGAATGCGACCGAGACGCTGCAGTTCAACTGCACGACCTGCCCGTCCGAATGTCTCCTGACCGTGGAAGTCGAGCGCGATACCGACGGCAACGTGGCGGAGGTGCGCTCCGTGGCCGGCAACAGCTGCCCGCGCGGCGATACGTTCGCACGTCAGGAGCTCACCTGCCCCATGCGCGTGCTCACCACCACGGTGGCAGTATCCGGCGGCGACGAGACGCTGCTGCCCGTACGCACCGCCGAGGCCATCCCGCTCAAGCTCCACGCCCAGGCGATGGACCTCATCCGCGGCCTGGTCGCCAACGCGCCCATCCACATGGGCGACGTCGTGCTGGAGAACCTCCTAGACACCAACATCAACCTAGTCGCCAGCATGGATGTGACAAAGGGACAGTCCCTTTGTCACATCAAGTAGTCATTTTGAGACGGGGCTCTTTTAGCTACCCCACCATCACCCCCATCCCCTCCTCATGAGTTGCGGTGAAATACGGACTGTTTTCTGGCCCTAGACCGCCCAACAGTCCGTATTTCACCGCAACTTATGAAGGGTCGTATGGGATACCATGGTGGCACCCTAGCGAAAGGATGTTTCATGGCACATGTCGATGACCAGCGTGTGGTGCGCGTGCTTGATGCGCTCGAGGCCCAGCACCCCGGCGCGCAGCTGCTCGTAAACGACCCGTGGTCGATCTACTACCTGACCGGCTTTTATGCCGATATGTTCGAACGTTTTTGCGGCGTGCTGCTCGCGCGCGATACCGAGCCCGTGATCCTGGTCAACGCACTGCATCAGCTGCCCGAGTACGACAATGCCCGCGTAGCCTATCACACCGATACCGACATCGTGGCCGACGCCATCGCTCACGAGGTAGATGCGACCAAGCCGCTTGGCATCGATACCGTTATGCGCTCCGGCTTTTTGATGCCCCTCATGGAGCGCCATGCCGCGAGCGAGTTCTTCCTGGGCGACTTCGCCGTAACGGCTGCCCGCACGTACAAGGACGCTGCCGAGCAGGAGCTCATGCGCGTGTCCTCGGCTGCCAACGACGCCGTGATGGCCGATGCGATCAAGCTCGTCCACGAGGGTGTGACGGAGCGCGAGATTGCCGACCAGATGCTCGGCCTGTACCGCAAGCACGACTGCGAGGGATTTAGCTTCCCGCCCATCGTGAGCTTTGGCGCCAACGCCGGCGACCCGCATCACGAGCCCGATGATACAGTGCTCAAGCGCAGCGACGTGGTGCTGTTCGACATTGGCGGACGCCATCGCAACTACTGCTCGGACATGACGCGCACGTTCTTTTGGGGCGAACCGGACGAGGAGACGGCGCGCATCTACGACATCGTGCGCCGCGCCAACGAGGTGGCCGAGGCGCTCATTGCACCGGGTGTGCGCATGTGCGACCTGGACCGCGCCGCACGCGACGTGATTGAGGATGCAGGCTACGGCAAGTACTTTACGCATCGCCTGGGTCACTCGATCGGCCTACAGGACCACGAGCCGGGCGATGTTTCACTCGTCAACGAGCAGGTGATTGAGCCGGGCATGACCTTCTCCATCGAGCCGGGCATCTACCTCCCCGGTCGCACCGGCGTCCGCATCGAGGACCTGGCTCTCGTCACCGAGTCCGGCGTCGAGATCCTCAACGCCTATCCCCATGACCCAGCCCGCCTGGACTAGCCAATGTGACAAAGGGACTGTCCCTTTGTCACGTTCCACAAACGCTCTGCCACGAAAACGGCCTATCTACTACGTTTAACCCGCATGGGTCGACCATGCGGGTCTTTTTTGAAAATCGGCAAGCCTTCTACCTGCGGTTTTAATATCGCGATTTTCGTCGTGGTCGAGGGCGAGCGGTCAAAAGTAGTAGATAGGCCCATTTCGTGGCGAACGGTCCTTGCTGCCCGCGAGATCTAGCGCAGCAGACCTGCTACTTCGCCAGCCAGGGTGATGGTGCCGGCTGCTACGAAGGGTTCGTTGACTGCATCGAGGGCTGCCAGGGCCTCGGATACGCTCGGGTACACGCCCGCAAGCTTGTCAGCGTCCACCAGGGCGGCGAGTTCCTCTGCCGGCAGGGCGCGGTCGGAATCGGTCTGCGTCACGACTACGCGCGGGAAGGCCGGGATCAACACGTCGACGATGCCCGCCACGTCCTTGTCGGCCAGCGCGGCACACAGCAGTGTGGGGCGATTCTCCACGCACGGATCAATCTCGTCCAGCGCGCTTACAAAGTTCTCGCAGCTCTGAGGGTTATGGCAGGCATCGATCAGCTTAAGTGGATCGGTCCCCAGCACATCAAAACGACCCGGCGTGGGACAACTCATAAGCGACGCATCGAGCTTGTCGTGATCGAGCTCGCGGCCCAAATACCCCTCGCACAGCATAATCGCGCACGCGGCATTCTGCGGCTGATACGCCGGCTTGACCATGCTCGACGTATAGATCGCATGCGGCGTGGTGCAGCTAAACTCCACCGTATCGCCCACATGAGCCGGCACCTTGGTCGTAGCATGGTTCACCACGAGCGGCACAACGCCGCACTCGCGACAACGCGCATCCATCACGCGCTGAACGCTCGCCTCGTGCGTGCCCTCACCCAAAACAACCAGGCGTCCGGGCTTAAGGACCGCAGCCTTCTCCCCCGCAATGGCCTCGAGCGTGTCGCCCAGGATGCGCGTATGGTCGAGCCCGATGCCCGTAATGGCAACAGCGACGGGATCGGTCGCACTCGTGGCGTCCCAACGTCCGCCCATGCCGACCTCGAGCACGGCAACGTCCACCGCAGCCTCGGCAAACACCACCAGCGCGGCAGCCGTCAGCAGGTCAAACGGCGTAATGGTATACGCGCGCTCCCCTGCCGCCAAGCGATGAGCATTCACGCGACGGCCCGCCTCAACAGCAGCCGAAACGCCCCGAGCAAACGCCTCGTCACTCACAACACGCCCATCAACCTCCATGCGCTCGGGATAACGCACAAGCTGCGGCGACGTATACAGCGCCGTCTTGAGCCCCTCGCCGCGAAGGATAGCAGCCGAAAAACGCGTCGTCGAAGTCTTGCCATTAGTACCGGCAACCTGAATGCAATCAAAATACTCGTCCGGACGACCCAGTTCATCGAGCATATCAACAACCGTCTCCAACAACGGCCCAGCATCCCCAGAAATCCGCCCCGTATCAGCAGCAAGCGCCACAGCCTCACCAAACGAAAGCAAATCAAACGAGAAAGGGACGACATAAGAGCTAGTACGCTTCGCCATAACCAAAGTCTCCAATTACAGAAAAAGAGGCCCATTAAATAGAATGAGCCCCTCACGTTCAAATTTATCAGCCACAACCCGCTTGCAGCAGAATCAAGGCATCAGCCATGTGGCCCTATCAGGCAGACAGCGGACGCCCCCGTAACCGCTGTGGGAGCGGTTTGGGGCTTTGCTCGATACAAGTTCCGCACGAGCCGAAGGCCACTTAATGTGGCCTTCGTGCGAGCAGGACTGTCCGCAGTAGCGAGCAATGCCCCAAACCGCGTCCCCCAGTAACGCCTACGAGAAGTCAGCAACCTGAGCAGTCAGCGCCGCCAGGATCTCCTTGAGCTCAGCTGCACGGTCCCTCTTCTTCTGGACCACGGCAGGTGCAGCCTTAGCCACGAAGCCCTCGTTGGCCAGCGTCTTCTCGCAGCCGGCGAGCTCCTTCTGGGCCGCGGCGATCTCCTTCTCCAGGCGTGCCTTCTCGGCCGAAAGGTCGACCTTGCCCTCGAGCACCACAAAGACCTCGACGCCGCTATCGACCACGGCAATGCTCGCGGCCGGCTTCTCAACGTCCACGCCCATGACCAGCGAGGCGGTGTTCGCCAGCGGCTCAATCGTGGAGCGCAGGCTTTCGAGCTTCTCGATGTCCTCGGCACCGGCGCGCACGACAACGTCGAGCTCGGCCTTGGGGCTCAAGCGGTAACGCGAACGGGTGGCGCGGGCAGCGGAAACGACGGTACGGCACAGCTCAAACGCGCGCTCGGCAGGCTCGTCGACGTACTTGGCGTAGTCGGCGGGCTCGGGCCACTTGGCGATCATCAGTGCCTCGGCGCGGTCCACGTTGCCCTCGGCGTCCAGGTCGAGCACGCTCGCCGGCATGTTGTCCCAGATCTCCTCGGTCACGAACGGCATGAGCGGGTGCATCAGGCGAATGGAGGTGTCGAGCACAAAGATCAGGTTGCGCTGAGCCTGCAGACGGCCCTCGCCCTTCAGGCGGGCTTTGGTGACCTCGACGTACCAGTCGCAGACCTCGTTCCAGAAGAACTGCTGCACGCCGCGGGCCATGTCGCCAAAGGTGTAGTTCTCAATGCCCTCGGTGACCATCTTCACGGCCTTGGCCAGGCGGCTGAACATCCAGGCGTCGGCCGGCGTCTCCACGACGGGCTCGCCGGGCGTGTAGCCCTCCATGTTCATGAGCAGGAAGCGGCTGGCGTTCCAGATCTTGGTCACAAAGCTCTTGGCCTGGTCGGTACGCGGGCTGTCGATAAGCTTCTTGGTCTTCTTATCGATGTTCGCGTCGAACTTGACGTCCTGGTTGTTGGTGCACAGCGTAAGCAGGTTGTAGCGCATGGCGTCGGCGCCGTACATGCCAATGAGGTCCATGGGGTCAACGCCGTTGCCCTTGGACTTGGACATGCGGCTGCCGTCCTTGGCCAGGATTGTCGGGTAGATGACGACGTCCTTAAACGGCACCTCGTCCAGGAAGTACAGCGAGCTCATGACCATGCGGGCGACCCACAGCGCGATGATGTCGCGCGCGGTGACGAGCGCCGTCGTGGGGTGATGTCCCTCGAGCAGCTCCGGCTTTTGCGGCCAGCCCTGCGTGGCGAAGGTCCACAGCTGCGAGCTAAACCAGGTGTCCAGCACGTTCTCGTCCTGATGGATGTGGTGGCCGCCGCACTTGGGACACACGTCGGTGTCCTCGGTGAGCGCGTCCTCCCAGCCGCAGTCCTCGCAGTAGAACACGGGGATGCGGTGGCCCCACCACAGCTGACGGCTGATGCACCAGTCCTTGAGGTTCTCCATCCAGGTGGTGTAGGTCTGCGTCCAGCGCGCGGGATGGAAGGTGACCTTGCCGGAGTTGACAGCGTCGAGCGCCGGCCCCTTGAGCTTATCGACGGCGACGAACCACTGCTCGGACAGCCACGGCTCCAGGGCGGAGTCGCAACGGTAGCAGTGCATAACGGAGTGATCGTGCTCTTCGATGTGATCGAGCAGGCCGTGCTCCTCGAACCACTTGATGACGGCCTCGCGGCACTCGTCGCGGTTCATGCCGGTGAACTCGCCGTAGCCCTCAACAACCACCGCATGCTCATCGAAAATATTGATCTGCGGCAGGTCGTGGGCCTGACCCATGGCATAGTCGTTGGGATCGTGAGCCGGGGTGACCTTGACAAAGCCGGAGCCAAAGTTGGCATCGACGTGCCAATCCTCAAAGATGGGGATCTCGCGGTTGACGATCGGCAGCATGACGGTCTTGCCCACGAAGGCGGCCTTCTCGGGGTCCTTCGGGGAGACGGCAACGCCCGTATCGCCGAGCATGGTCTCGGGGCGCGTGGTGGCGACGACGATGTAGTCCTGGCCGTTGACTGGCTCGGTCAGCGGGTAGCGAAGGTGCCACAGGTGACCCTTCTCGTCCTTGTACTCGGCCTCGTCATCTGAGATAGCGGTGGTGCAGTTGGGGCACCAGTTGACGATGCGCTTGCCGTGGTAGATCAGGCCGTCGTGGTACCAATCGCAGAAGACCTTGCGCACGGCCTGAGCGTAGTCCTCGTCCATGGTGAAGCGCTCGTTATCGAAGTCGACAGAGCAGCCCATGCGCTTGATCTGCTCGACGATGATGCCGCCGTACTCGTGGGTCCAATCCCAGCAGGCGTCGACAAACTTGTCGCGGCCAATCTCCAGGCGGCTGATACCCTCGCTCTTGAGCTTTTTGTCGACCTTGGTCTGCGTGGCGATACCGGCGTGGTCGGTACCCAGGACCCAGCGCGTGGACTTACCGCGCATGCGAGCCATGCGGATGATGGCGTCCTGGATGGAGTCGTCGGTGGCGTGGCCCATGTGGAGCTTGCCGGTCACGTTGGGAGGCGGAATGGTGACGGTGCAGTCGCCCACGCCCTCGCGGCGCTTGTAGTAGCCGCCGTCAAGCCACTTCTGCAGGATCGCCGGCTCGTTAGTCGACGGATCGTAGTTCTTGGGCATTTCTTCCATATATCTCTCCCTGTCCCGCCGGCGTGTCCGCCTGCTTGGTTTTCGCTCGGTCAGGTCCTGGCTCGCACGAAGAGCACATTTAGTGCTCTTCGGCTCGTGCGGAATCTACGAAAACCAAGCAGGCGGACACGCCTTAGGTATCGATTACTTCAGTCTGAATGGACTTTGCTGAGACTTTAAACAAACACACAGAATAACACAGGTAGTTGGGGTTATTGCGTATCTATAAAATAGCCTCCGACCGCGGGTGGCCGGAGGCTATTTGCAAGCACGTTTTTGGCAGTTTAGCCGTAGATGCGATGGGGTTGTTCTTCGCCCTTTACGGAGGCTTCGGTTACGACGACCTTGGCGACGCCTTCCTCGCTGGGAAGGTCGAACATCGTCTGCTGCAGCACGTCCTCGCAGATGGAGCGAAGGCCGCGGGCGCCGGTCTTGCGGGCGAGCGCCATACGGGCGATCTCGTGCAGGGCCGCGTCGTCAAACTCAAGCTCAACGTCCTCGAGCTGGAACATCTTGCGGTACTGACGGACCACGGCGTTCTTGGGCTCGGTCAGGATCGACACCAGGTCGTCCTCGTCGAGCGCCTGCGTCTGGGTGACGACGGGCGTACGGCCCACGAACTCGGGGATCATGCCAAAGGCGTTGAGGTCCTGCGGGAGCACCTGACGCAGCAGGTCATTCTCGTCGACCGAGGTGGGGCCGGCGATCTCGGAGTTAAAGCCCACGCCCTTGTTGCCCACGCGGTCAGCAATGATCTTGTCCAGGCCCACAAAGGCACCGCCGCAGATGAACAGAATGTTGGTCGTGTCGATCTGCAGCAGCTCCTGCTGGGGATGCTTGCGGCCGCCGGTGGGCGGAACGCTTGCCACCGTGCCCTCAAGAATCTTAAGCAGCGCCTGCTGAACGCCCTCGCCCGAAACATCACGGGTGATGGAGAGGTTCTCGGCCTTGCGGGCGATCTTGTCGATCTCGTCAACATAGATGATGCCCACCTGCGCGCGCTCGATGTCGCCATCGGCGGCGTTGATGAGCTTGAGCAGGATGTTCTCCACGTCCTCGCCCACGTAGCCGGCCTCGGTGAGCGCGGTGGCGTCGGCGATGGCAAACGGCACCTCGAGGATGCGCGCGAGCGTCTGAGCCAGCAGCGTCTTACCGGTACCGGTGGGACCGAGCAACAGGATGTTGGACTTGGCGAGCTCCACCTCGTCCATATCGTCGTCAAACTGCGAGCCCGTGCCGTCGCCGAAGGCAGACACCGCGGCGCCGCCCTCGATCACGCGGCGGTAGTGGTTGTACACGGCCACCGACATAGCGCGCTTGGCGTCTTCCTGGCCCATGACATAGGCAGAAAGCTCGTCATAGATCTCGTGCGGCGTCGGCACGTGCGTAATGACCTGACGGTCGTCCTCGAGCTCAAAGCCCTCGGCCTCGGGGTCAACGGCGGGCTGAGATGCAGCCTGACCATGGTCGTTGAGGAAACCCGGAAGATTTCCGTTGCGGGCAGCGTCCATAAAGTCCGAAGCCAGCGACTCCTCAAGGATCTCGGAGCAAGCGGCAACGCACTCGTCGCAGATAAAGATGTTGGTCGGGCCCTTCACGAGGCGACGGACCTGGCCCTGCTCTTTTCCGCAGAAGGAGCAGCGGATGGGGTTGCCGTTCTCGTCAAAGTTGTCCTGCATGTTACCTGCCATCCTAGGCGTCCTTCGCGGCGAGATCGCGCGAGGTGACGATACGGTCGATCAGGCCGTAGTCGAGGGCCTCGGCAGCCGTCAGGTAGTTGTCGCGCTCGGTGTCGGCCTGGACCTTCTCGATCGGTTGGCCAGAGGCGTCGGACAGGATCTGGTTGAGCTCACGGCGGGTCTTCTTGATCTCCTCGGCCACGATCTCAATCTCGGTCTGCTGGCCCTGGGCACCACCGCTGGGCTGGTGAATCATGACCTTGGAGTGAGGCAGGCAGAAGCGCTTGCCCTTGGCGCCGGCCGAAAGCAGCACGGCAGCCATAGACGCGGCCATACCGACACAGATGGTGGAGACCTGCGGCTTGATGAAGTTCATGGTGTCCAGAATCGCCAGACCGGAGTAGACCTCGCCGCCGGGCGAATTGATGTAGAGCGAGATATCCTTCTCGGCATCCTGGCTCTCAAGATGCAGCAGCTGGGCAACGACCAGGTTGGCGCTGACGGAGTTGATCTCCTCGCCCAAGAAGATGATGCGGTCGTTGAGCAGGCGCGAATAGATATCGTAGCTGCGCTCGCCGCGCGGCGTCTGCTCGATAACGTATGGCACGAGGGCGGAATCGAACTTAGCGATCATACGCATCTCCATTTCTCTTGCGGACCAATAGTGGTTCTAGACAAACGTACGGTGCCCGCATGCTATGCATTGGCTGGCACCGTACGAAGCAACCGGATTACCGGTGTATAACTTTACCCCATCACGGGCGCACGCATGCGCTCGCGGGCAAGGTGGCGAGAATTACTCGGCGTCCTTGGCGGTCTCGTCGACCTCGGTCACCTTGGCGTTCTCGACCAGATGGTCGACGGCCTTGGAGCGACGGATGGACTCGCGGACGGCAGGCATGCGGCCATCGGCGATGAACTCGGCCTTGGAAGCCTCGACGTCCTTGACGCCGGCCTTCTCGAACTCGGCGTTGATGTCGTCCTCGGTGACCTCGATCTTGAGCTCACGAGCGAGGGCGTCCAGAGCCAGAGACTCACGAGCAACGTCGTTGGCCTGCTTGTGCAGGTCGCCGATGAACTGCTCCATGGTCAGGCCGGAAGCGGGCAGCCAGGTGTCCAGGGTCATGCCGCGGGCAGCGAGGTTGGACAGGAAGTTCTGGCCAAGCTCCTCAAAGACGGACTGCTCGTAGTCGGCGTCCATCTCGTCGAGCTGCAGACGCTCGGCGAGAGCGGAGACGCAACGGTTCTCCTTCTCGGCCGGGAGGCGGGAAGCCTTGTCCTGCTCGATCTCGATCTTAATGGCGTCGCGCATGGCCTCGATGCTGTCGAAACCAAAGTCGGACTTGACGAGCTCGTCGGTAAGCTCGGGGGTGTTGCGAACCTTGATGCCCTTGACGGTGACCTCGACGGTGTGGGTCTCGGCCTCCTCGCCCTCCTCGACCTCGTCGGTCCAGGTGACGGTCTTGACATCGTCAACGTTGGCGCCGATTAGGGCCTCGTTGAACTCGACGGGATTGCTGTCGCTACCGGCGATGAGCATGCGGCCCTCGGCGGCGAAGTTGTCGGCGTTCTCGACGGCCTTGAGGTCGACGGTGACGTAGTCCTCGGCCTCGACGGCGCGACCCTCGACGTCCTCGAAGGTGGCACGGTAGTTGAGGAGCATCTCGACCTGGTTGTTGATCTCGGACTCGGTGACCTCCGCGGGAGGCATCTCGATCTCGACGGCGTCGAAGGAGGAGAGCTCGGCAGCAGGACGCAGGGAGAACTCGACGGTGTAGGTGTAGTCCTCGTGATCCTTGGCGAGGTCGAGCTCCTTGTAGTCACCGCTCTTGGTGGGGACAATGTCCAGCTCGTTGAGGACGGCGGGCTCGTTGGCGGCGATCAGGTCGTTGGTGGCCTGAGCGAGGGTAGCCTCGGCGCCCAGAGCGGAGTCGATGACCGGACGGGGAGCCTTACCGGCGCGGAAGCCCGGGAAGCGGTACTTCTTGGCGGTCTCCTTGTAAGCCTTCTTGATCGCGGCGTCGACGTCGGCGGCCGGGATGGTGACCGTAGCGGTGAGCTTGGCGTCCTTGACGTCAGAAGCGGTGATGTTCAACACGTTCCTCCTCATACTGCCCAGCTTATCTGAGGTGCTGGTACCTTTATGCAACAAAGAGTCGCGACGGCGAAAGCCGACGCAGGTGCGTTGGTGCGGGCGAAAGGACTCGAACCTTCACGGGAATCCCACCAGAACCTAAATCTGGCGCGTCTACCAATTCCGCCACGCCCGCATGAGCGCACAGACTAGGAATGATAGCAGATACGAACGGCAAGCGCACGCACACGTTTTTGGGCTCACGACCTCACCACGAGTGCAAAAGGCGGGACGAGTTGCCCCGCCCCGCCAATTACAACTTATTCGCTGACCCGCTACTCCCCCAGCAGCGCTTTCTCCGGCGTGATCGGCAGCGAGCGGACCTGGTGACCGGTAGCGTGCGCGACGGCCGAGGCCACGGCGGCGAGCGGCGTGTTGATGACGACCTCGCCGATCGACTTGGCGCCAAACGGGCCCGTCGGCTCGTAGCTCGGCTCAAAGGCCACGCGGATGCTGCCGATATCCAGGCGCGTGGGCAGCTTGTAGCTCATAAAGTTGCCGGTGCGCAGGCGGCCGCGGTCGTCGTGCTCCACGATCTCGTAGAGCGCGTGGCCGATGCCCTGGGCAATGCCGCCCTCGGCCTGGACGCGTGCGAGCGCCTCGTTGATCACGGTACCGCAGTCGACGGCAGCAGCGTAGTCCACCACGGTCACCTTGCCGGTGGCCTTGTCGACCTCGACCTCGGCAATGCCGGCCATAAACGGCGGGGGCGAAACGGGCAGGCAGGCAGAGGCGTGCGAGGTAAGCGCATCGCCGCCCGCGATGTTCTTAACGCACAGATTGGCAAAGTCGCGCAGGCTCAGGAAGCGACCGAGCTCACGCGCGGCACGCTCGTCGGAAAGGCGCACGTATTGGCCATCGAAGACCACGTCGGCGGCGTTCACATCCCACATCTGGGCGGCCTTGGTGCAGATCTTCTCGCGCAGCTCGGTCGCGGCGTTCTTGGCGGCAAGGCCCGTCACGTACGTGCCCGAGCTCGCATACGAGCCGGCGTCGAACGGCGACACGTCGGTGTCCACGCCGCGCACCACGATCAGCGAGCTCTCCACACCCAGCTCCTCGGCGGCAATCTGCGCAAGAATGGTGTCGACACCCATGCCGTTATCGGTAGCACCGGTCGAAATCGTAATGAAGCCATCCTCTTCCAGGCGCATGTCGATGCCGGCGATATCCACGTTGGAAATACCCGAGCCCTGCATGGTGAGCGCGCAGCCCAGGGCGCGCACACGGTCGCCCAGGTCAACGGCCAGCGGCTTATCGCGCCAGCCGATCATGTCCATCGCGCGCAGCAGGCAGCGGTCGAGTGCGCAGGCGTTGAGCTTCTCGTTGTAATACTGCGGCATGATCTCGCCCTCGCGCACCATATTCTTGAGGCGCAGGTCGGCGGGGTCCATGTGCAGCATGTCGGCGAGCTCGTTGACGGCGCTCTCCACGGCAAACTGGCCCTGGGTGGCACCGTAGCCGCGATACGCGCCGCCGCGGTTGGTGTTGGTGTAGACGGCGTCCCACCTAAAGCGGCTCGCCTTCACATGGTTGTAGATCGGCAGGCTCTTGTGACCCGAAAGGCCGATCGTCGTGGTGGTGTGCTCGCCGTACGCGCCGGCGTTGGACAGCGTATGCAGGTCGATGGCCGTGATGGTGCCGTCGTTCATGGCACCCATCTTGACGGTCATCTGCATCTGGTGGCGCGAGTTACCTGCGGTGATGGTCTCCTCGCGGGTGTAGCAGCAGTAGCTCGGACGGCCGGTCTGCTGGGTGACGAACGCCACGAAGATCTCGCAGCAGCCCGACTGCTTGGAGCCAAAGCCGCCGCCGATGCGCGGCTTGATAACCTGCACCTGCGACTGCGGAATGTCGAGCGACTGCGCGATCATGCGACGCACGTGGAAGGGTACCTGCGTGGAGGTGGTCACCGAGATGCGGCCGAACGCGTCGGTCGTCGCGAAGGCGCGGAAGGTCTCCATGGGCGCGGTCTGCGTGGCCTGGCTGGTGTAGGTGCGCTCAAAGACGATGTCGCTCTGGGCGAAGGCCTCGTCCAGGTCGCCAAAGTCGTTGACGCCGCTGCACACCAGGTTGCGCGGCACGTCGCCGCCCTGCGGGAACATAAAGGTCACGTCGCCCTCGGGATGGACCACGATGTCGTTATCGAGCGCCTGGGTAAAGTCGAGCAACGGCTCGAGCACCTCGTAGTCGACCTTGATGAGCTTGAGCGCCTTGTCGGCGGCCTCCTCGGTCTCGGCGGCGACGATCGCCACCTCCTCGTTTTGATAGCGCACGAGGTTCTCGAGGATCAGACGGTCGTACGGCGAGGGCTGCGGATAGCTCTGGCCGGCGATGGTGAAGCGGCGCTGGGGCACGTCCTCGTAGGTATAGACGCCCACGACACCCGGCACCTTCAGGGCACGCGACGCGTCGATGGAGCGGATCTTGGCGCGGGCATAGGGGCTGCGCTTGAGCTTGACGATGAGAGCGCCGGCGGGCACCATGTCGCCCGTGTAGACGGGACGGCCCTCGAGCAGCGCCTTAGAGTCCTTCTTGGGCTGCTTACGGGTGATCTGCTTGTACGTGACACCGTCGGAGCTGGTGTTATTGACCGGCAGCTCGGGCATCTCAAAACCCACCTGCACGCCGGACTCGTTGAGGAAGCGGACGATGGCGCGCAGCTGGCTCTCGTAGCCGCTGCAACGGCAGAGGTTACCGGCGAGTTGGCGCGAGAGCTCCTCGCGCGTGGCGACAAGGCTCGGGTCCTCTTTGGCGGCGCGGGCGAGCGCCAGCACGTTCATGATGAGGCCGGGGGCGCAAAATCCGCACTGCTCGGCGCCTTCGGCGGCCATCGCGCGGGCGAGCGCCTCGGACTCGGCCTTGAGGCCCTCGAGCGTGGTAATGGAGCGGCCCTCGACACGCGCGGCGGGAACCGAGCAGCTGAGCACCGGGTCGCCGTCGAGCCACACCGTGCACAGGCCGCAGTTGGTGGTCTCGCAGGCGCAGCGCACCGACGCGCAACCCTGTTCGCGCAGCAGCGCAAAGAGCATGGTGTCGGGGGCAATCTGAACCTTGACCTTACGGCCGTTGAGCGTAAAGGAAAGATCGATGAGTTTGGCAGCCATTAGCGCACCTCGCTAGAATCGACGCCGGGCACGCGGCGGCAGGAATACTCGTCCGTGGCGAACTTAGGGATCTGCACGGTCTCGAGCTCGCGGGCAAGCGCGGCCGAAAGCTCGATGCCGGCGGCGCGGCGCACGGCCTGGATCGCCAGCGGAGCCGAGATGCGACGGCGATACTCGGCCGAGCCCCACAGGTTGGTGCCATAGCTCAGCGCGCGCACGGACGCGGCGAGGGCGCGAAGCTCGTCCTCGGAAGGCTGCTCGCTCGTAAGGCCATATGCCTCGCCCTGCAGCAGGGTCGCGCGCAGCGGACGGGCGCCCACGGTAACGTGCCAGGAGTTGTCCCACCAGGCGGCGGTGACATTAAGCGAGGGGAAGTCGGTCGCAGCCTTACGCACGGCCTCGTAGCTCGCGCGATAGTCGTGCTTAACGACTACGACGTGCTCAATCACGTCGCGCACGTAGCCCATATCAACGAACTCGGCGAGCGGCACGCGGCCGGCGCCCGTCAGCTCAACATAGGAATCGAGCGCCAGGAAGGCCGAGAGCACGTCCGAGAAACCGAAGCGGCCGTAGATGCTGCCGCCCACCGTGGCGGTGTTACGCAGCTGCACGCCCACGATATCGTGGACAGCGAACTCAAAAACATTATTGACAAGCGCGTTAAGCCCGGCATGGCGCTCGAGCTGGCGCAGGGTGCACATGGCACCGATGCGAAACTCGGTCTCGGTCTCCTCGATCTGATCGAGTCCGCAGCCCGAAAGGTCAATCGCCGTCGCGACGCGACGCGAACCCAGGCGCATCCAGATGCCGCCGCCCACAATCTTGTTGTTGCGGTTTTTCTGCAAGAGCTCATAGGCTTCGGCCGCGTTTCCAACACGGACGTAGGTACCGAACTTGAGCACGTTCTCCCCCATCTCTTCACTTGTCCAGTACGTTTAAGTGTACCAAACGAGGGGCCGCACGCCGTTGCAGGACAAAATCCACCCACCCATCCATAACTTGCGGTGAAATACGGACTGTTTGGCGGATTCAGAGCGCCAAACAGTCCGCATTTCACCGCAAGTTATGGGGAGGCCTTCGGGAAAGATAAGGCTCCCAGCCACGATAGCTGGGAGCCTTATCAATTGCTATACCAAGCAGGGATTTAGCAGACGCCCTGGGCGAGCATGGCGTCGGCGACCTTCAGGAAGCCGGCGATGTTGGCGCCCATGACGAAGTTGCCCTCCTCGCCGTACTCCTTGGCGGTGTCGTCCACGCTGTGGAACATGCCGCGCATGAGCTGCTCGAGCTTGCCGTCGACCTCCTCGAAGGTCCAGGACAGGTGCTCGGCGTTCTGGCTCATCTCGAGACCGGACACGAGCACGCCGCCGGCGTTGGCAGCCTTACCGGGCATGAAGGCGACGCCGTTCTCCTGGAAGTAGGTCGTGGCCTCGATGGTCGTGGGCATGTTCGCGCCCTCGCCGACCACCTTGCAGCCGTTGGCGACGAGCGCCTGGGCATCCTCGAGCAGCAGCGTGTTCTCGCGAGCGCAGGGCAGCGCGATGTCGCACGGAAGCTGCCACACGCCACGGCCGTCGCCCTCGTGCCACGTGGCATTGGGCTTCTCGTCGACGTACATGGCGAGCGTGACGCCCTTGTCGTGGCCGGAGCGCTTCTGGTTGTAGACGTGCTCGAGCACGGTGTAGTCGATGCCGTCGGGATCCTCGACCCAGCCGTGGGTGTCGGAGCAGGCGAGCACCTTGCCGCCGAGCTGGGCGACCTTCTGGACGGCGTAGATAGCGACGTTACCGGAGCCGTGAACGACGACGTTCTTGCCCTCGAAGGAGTCGCCGCGGCTCTTGAGGTACTCGTCCACAAAATAGACCAGGCCGTAGCCGGTGGCCTCGGTACGGGCGAGCGAGCCGCCAAAGGAGAGGCCCTTGCCGGTGAGGACGCCGGTCCACTCGTTGGTCAAACGCTTGTACTGACCGAACATGTAGGCAACCTCGCGGCCGCCAACGCCCAGGTCGCCGGCGGGAACGTCGGTGTTGGGGCCGATGTGGCGATAGAGCTCGGTCATGAAGGACTGGCAGAAGTGCATGATCTCGTTGTTGGACTTGCCCTTGGGGTCAAAGTCGGAACCGCCCTTGCCGCCGCCCATGGGAAGGGTGGTCAGGCTGTTCTTGAGGATCTGCTCCAGGCCCAGGAACTTGAGCATGCCCAGGGTGACCGTCGGGTTAAAGCGCAGGCCGCCCTTGTAGGGTCCAATGGCAGAGTTGAACTCGACGCGGTAGCCGCGGTTGACCTGGACCTTGCCCTGGTCGTCAACCCAGGGAACACGGAACATAACGATGCGCTCGGGCTCGACGAGGCGCTCCAGCAGGGCGGCATCCTCGTACTCGGGGTGGGCGTCGAGCGCCGGCTGGATGGTGCCGAGGATCTCGGTCGCGGCCTGGATGAACTCAGGCTGCTCGGGATAGCGGGCCTTGAGCTCGTCGAGAACTTTCTGCGTGTAGCTCATGCTTCCTCCAATTGATGGAAAAGAAAGGTGTCGTTCGCGGCGCCCCATGCGCCGTGAGCTTTATCGAGTATGGATAATATCGCACTGTTGCAGCAAAGTTACGCATAAGCCGACGAGCGGATGTTTCGTTTTGATTACGATGCAGGTAGATGTGTTTTTGAGTACCTGACGTGCAAAATCCGTGTTTCGAAGCTGTTTCGTCCATATGGTCCAAACCACCACAAAGGTGCCTGTCCCCAATGTGGTGGTTTTGGTGGTTAGAGGACGAGCTGGTGGTAGTCGGCGGGGGTTATGCGGCCTTCGGTGGCGGCGCGGAAGGCGGCGAGGGCGTCGCCCGAGAATGGCATGGCCCAGCACAGGCCGCAGCCGGCGGTGATGGAACCGGGCAGCGGCATAATGCGTCCAGGCACGCCGGCGGCAAGACACAGCTGTTCGCACTCCATCACATCAAATGTGCTGTCGAACGACACAATGATCTTGCGTTCGTGGTCGAGGGTATCGCCGGACGGGGCCTCGAGATGCGACTCGCGATACGCGGCCGCAGCGGCCTCTTCCTCGGCCGTATGCCCGCAACCGCCGCAGCCGCAGGTGCAGGGCTCAGAGCCATCGCAAGTACAAGGTTCCCCGGTGTCGGGGCAGATATCGTGAGACATGGCAACTCCCATCGTCTAGGCGATTAGCTAGGCGAGCAGCTCGGCTGCGGTAAATTCCTCGGGCGTATTGACGTTTTCGAAGCAGAGTGTGGAACCGGCAACCTCGATAATCTGGGGCTCATCCAGATAGCCGGCGTGTACCCGGTCGATGAGGCAGCGGATGCGCTGGCGGTCGCAAGCGAGCAACTCACAAGCCACCGGCGCGCACGCGTCGCGCCGCCAGACGGCACAAAGCGGTTCAATCCCCCGCTTCTCACGCGGGACGCACACATCGAGCGGGGCTTCCTTGACCCGATCCGCAAGCGCGCCGATCAGTCCCGGCGAGACGAACGGCATATCGCAAGCGACGATCGCCACGAGTGGCAACCGGGCCGCGCCCAGCGAGCTCGCGATACCGCGCATAGCACCCGCGGGGCCGTCCAAGTCCATCGCCACGCGGGGTGTCAGGCCGCCAAACGAGCGCTCCTCAAGGTAGACAAGCTCACTGGGGCGCGAGGTCGTCACGACCAGTTCGCCGGCAACCTGAGCCAGGCGCCCCAGCACGCGCTCGATGAGTGGCTCGCCGCAAAACAACATCCGCGCCTTATCGCAGCCCATGCGCGAAGACATCCCACCCGCTTGAACGACGCAAGAAAGATCAGCCCGTCTTACGGTAGTCATACGGCAAACCACCCCCATCGGCATGCTCGAAACCCGGCGCGGGAAGCCAAGCGTCATCGCCGACAAAGCAGGCAACACGACGACCCCACACCAAAACAAAACAGCGCCTTTGCGGCACGCAGCAAGACCGCGAGCACAAAAGCGCTGGTAGCATATGGCGGGAACGTATGTGAATCGAACACATCCAAGACGTTTTGCACGCCTCGCAACGGTTTTGAGGACCGCGGAGCCCACCGGAGCCCATCCGTTCCCAAGTGCGGCGATATTTTACCAAACCAGGCAGGGTAGCTAATTTGGGACGGGGCTGTTTTGACTACCCGAGCCATCAGACCGGCAAAAGTAGTCAAAAAAGCCCCGTCCCAAAATGACTGGTCTCGAAGTTGCGGTGGAATAGTTCCTGGTTTGGCGTTAGATGCCGAAAACAGGAACTATTTCACCGCAACTGATGAGGGCCCCTAGCGCAGGGAGCGCAGGCCGCCGGCTTCTTTGTCGAGTGCTGTGAAGCGCACGGCGTCTAGGTGCTCCAGGATGCTGATGACTCGCTTGCGCGACACCCCCAGGGCCTCCCGCAGCACACTCGTGGTGGCAGCGCCGCCGGCAGCGTCGATGGCTTCGGCGACGAGCTCGCGAGCGTGGGCCTCGGCAGCAGCGGACAAGGCAACGTCGCGCTCGACCTTGACGATCGAGCGATTGAGCGAAAGCTCACGCAGGGAACGCGTCATGGTGTCACGATCGAGCCGTAGCTGCTCGCCCACCTCGGGCAACGTCGGCGCATCGAGACCCGCCTCGTCCAGCAAGGCAACGATGCGCTCGCAAGCCTCGCGCACCACACGCGCCGCGGCGGCAGCGGAGTGCGGGTCGAATACCTCGGCACCCTCAGAGGCACACACGCCGCGCGAGCAGCCCTCGGTGATCAGGGCAGCGGCAACAGTATCGTCGGCGGCAGGCCAGGCAGCATGGGCGACGGCGCCGGGCGTAAAGCCCGTCTCCTTGGGAGCCGCCGTGTGCATGGCCGACAGGGTCGTCGCGAGCGTATCCATCGCAGCGTCGAGCACGGCAGCACTCGCGTACAGTGCCACGTCGCCCGCGGCAAGCTCGCGCACCGAACCCTGGTCCACCAGCACACGCAGTGCAGCCTCAACATCGCCGGCAACAGCATCCAGCGCCGCAACAACATCGGCAGCCGTAACCGGCAGCGCCTGCAGCGCCAGCCACGCGTCGACCGCACCAGCAACATCCCCCGCCTCGAGCGCCGCATACAGCGCACGCTCCCCGTCGGCAAGCTCACGCGAGCGACGGCAGCGCGACAACAGCACGCGCCCACCGCCAATGAGCATAACGGGCGAATACGACAGTACCACGGCATGGTCGCCGGAGCGCAGCGGCAGCGGGTCCTCCAGGCGCACCTGAACGGTTCGCGTCTCGCCCGCCGCCACAGGCGCCTCGCCCTCCATGAGCATGATGCGGCCGACGATCTCGGCCGTGCCCGCCATCACGTGCACGCGCGCGCCCGACTCAAGCACGCGCGGCTTGGCACCCTCGCGGCCCAAATACATAAACGTCATCATAAAGCGCAGCGTCTGGCCAAAGCGGCCCTCCACACCGAGCATCTCGCCGCGATCGAGCGCCGCGACGCCATCGCCCACCAGGTTAAGCGCCACGCGCTGACCGGGCAGCGCCCGTTGCGTGTCGCCATGCACCTGAATTCCGCGCACGCGGCAGACCGTGCGCGACGGCAGCGCAACGAGCTCGTCGCCCACGGCAATCGGCGCGTCGTGCAACGTTCCCGTCACGACGGTGCCGGCGCCCTTGATCGTAAAACAGCGATCGATCGGCAGGCGCGGCGCGGCGTCGGTGCACTCGGCGCGGTCGCGGCAAGCATACCAGCAGACATCTACGCACTCGTCGAGCGCGGCCAGCAGCGCATCAATCCCCTCGCCCGTCTTGGACGACACGGGGACGATCGGGGCGCCCGCAAACACGGTGCCCGACAAAAAGTCATCAACATCGAGCTCGGCGAGCTCGGTCATCTCGGGATCGGCAAGGTCGCACATGGTCAGCGCGACTACCATATGCGTGACACCCAACAGCTCCAGCACATGCACGTGCTCGCGCGTCTGCGGCATCACGCCCTCGACGGCCGAAACCACCAGCACAGCCACGTCGATGCCGGTAGCGCCCTGCACCATGGCGCGCAGATAGTGCGCATGCCCCGGCACATCGACCAGGCCCACGATCTTGCCGCTCGGCAGGGCCAGCTCGCCAAAGCCAAGCTCCACAGTCATGCCGCGGCGACGCTCGACCTCCAAGCGGTCGGGATTTTTGCCCGTCAGTGCCTCGATCAGTGCCGACTTGCCATGGTCGACGTGGCCCGCCGTGCCCACGATGACGGGGCATTCCACCAGCGTTTGGTCCTCATTCATCGGCGCGCCGCCTTGGCAACGCACGCGGCAAGCGTCGACGCCGCGGTCTCGATATCGCGGTCGCCCACGAGCGTGCGTACATCAAACAGAATGCGGTCGTGCGAGGCACGCGTGACGACCGGCGTGTCGAAGTCCTGGACGAGCGAGCGCTTGAGCGCGTCGACCGTCAGGCGCTCGTCAACAAGACGCACGGCAACGCACATCGTCGGCAGCTCGACGGTAGGCAACGAACCGCCGCCGGGCGTCGACGACTCTTCGGCAATCTCCAACTCAACGGCGCACGGGCAGCCGGCCTTATCGAGCCCCGCCGCCATAAGGTCGCGCAGCTTGCGTGCGCGACGCTCCAGATGAGCCTGCGGAAGCGTAAGCATGCTGAGCGCCGGAATGTCGCGATGGGCCACATCGGCGCCGTCCATGTAGATGCGCAGCGTGGCCTCGAGCGCCGTCAATGCGAGCTTGCCCGGGCGCAGGGCACGCATGAGGGGATGTGCGCCGCAGGCCTGGATCAGGTCGCGACGGCCCATGATGATGCCCGCCTGCGCGGCGCCGAGCAGCTTATCGCCCGAACACGACACGATATCGAGCCCGGCGGCAACCGAGGTCGGCGTGGTCTCCTCACCGCCGCGCACCAAAATGTCGTCGGGCAGCAGCGCGCCCGAGCCCTGGTCCTCGTAGAACATCAGACCATGCTTATGGGCCAGCGCGGCAAGCTCCTTGGAGCTCACTTCCTCGTGAAAGCCCTCAATGCGGTAGTTGGAAGGATGAACCTTAAGAATCATGGCCGTGTCTGGCGTGATGGCGCGCTCGTAGTCGGCCAGGTGCGTGCGGTTGGTGGCGCCGACCTCGACAAGCTTGGCGCCCGACGCCTCCATAACGTCGGGAATGCGGAAGCTCCCGCCGATCTCGACGAGCTCGCCGCGGCTCACGATGACCTCTTTGCCCGCGGCATGGGTGGCCAGCACCAGCAGCACCGCGGCGGCATTGTTGTTGACGACGAGCGCATCCTCGGCACCGGTGAGCGAGCGAATCAGCTGCGCGGCGTGCTCTTTGCGTGACCCGCGCGAGCAGGTGTCGACGCTGTACTCGAGCGTACTGTACCCGCGCGCAACCTCGGCCACAGCCTTGGCGGCCGACTCCGCAAGCGGGGCGCGGCCCAGGTTGGTATGGATGACCACGCCCGTGGCATTAACCGCCGGGCGTAGACTCGGCAGCGCGGAGCGATGCGCACGGAATTCGATGGCCGATGCCAGCTCGCGCTTGGAGCGCGGGGCGGCGCCGGCGCGGATGGCGGCGCGTTCCTCGTCGAGCTCGGCCGTGACGGCGGCATGGACCACCGCGTCGCACGTCTCCCCCGCCGCCTTCACCACCGGCCACTCGGTAAGCAGCTCGTTGACAGAAGGGATGGCGCGCAGGCGGGCGCGCACCTCATCGGAAATGTTCTGGCTATCGCTCATGTGCGGCCTTTCAAAACAAACGTGGATCAGTCGAATACATCAGCTGAGTCAATTACTCGTCATTATCCCCGTGCGGCGCAATCTTTTCCACGCGAACGGCGTTTTCTTGGGTGAGCGCGGCGCCCGTAATGGGATCCCAACGTAGCGGCGTATGATCGAGCGGACCGACGCCGAGCGCTTGGGCGCCACCCGCGCCGGCGCCAAACGAACGCCCGCCGGGAGCCGCCGACGTAAAGATGCACGCCGGATGCAGATAGGGCGTGGTCTCCACGCGCACGCGATCGCGGCCCATGTCGCTCACGAGCTCGACGACCTCGCCGTTGGCGATGCCTATGCGCGCGGCGACGTCGGCATTCATCTGCACGGCGTCCAGGTCGGAGCCCGCCTCGGCAGCACCGGCCGCCGCGAGCCTACGCGATGTGTGGGACTCAAAGGGCCGGTTGCCGCTAATGAGGCGAAACATCCCCGGCCCCGGCTCCACCATGGGGGCAATCCAGCCAGGCACACGACCCAAACCGGCGCGCTCCCATACGTCGCTTGCCAGAGCGATCTTGCCACCGTCCACCGGAATCACCGGCTCGCCCGTACGCGACGGCAGCGACATGCCCGTGTCTGCCCAACCGCGCTCTTTAAACGCAGCCAGCTCAATCCCAAACGGGGCAACCTGGGCTGCCGCAAGGTCATCCGCCGTAAAGTCGAAGTACTCGCCCACGCCACAGGCAGCAGCCAGGCCGGCAAAAATCTCCCGTCCGGGACGCGTGTCGTCATGCAAAACCGGCAGCACCGCGTTGCGGTAAAACACGCGCGCATCGTTGCGACCCACGACCGCGCCCACGCCGCGTTCGGCTTCCAGATACGTCACATCGGGCAGGACAAAGTCGGAAGCACGCGCCGTCTCGGACCAGCGGATATCGATGGTCACAAGTAGGTCGAGCTGTTGCAAAATGCCAAGCCACGCATCGGCATTGCCGTAACCCGCCCCGGGATTACTGGCATAGACGATGAGCCCGCGCAGGTCGCCGGCAAGAATCGACTGGCCGATGGTCGTGCATAGACCGCGTACCGGATCGACGAGCGGATAGCGCTCCGAGCCCATCTTGGGCTCACGCGGCACCAGCGGTGTCGCAAAGCATGCAGGGTCCAAGTCACCCAGCGCGAGCGGCATCGGTGGGTTGAGCGCACCGCCCGCATGCCCCAGGCAGCCCAACAGCACATCGACAAGGCAGATGGCGCGCGCCGTCTGGGTGCTGTTGGCGTACGCAATGCCGATGCCGCCGTGAAAGCCCGCGTCGACCACGGCGGCAGGCGCCGCAGCAGCCAAATCGCGCGCCGTCGCAACAATCTCTTCGGCCGGCACATCGCACATCGACTCAGCCCACTCGGGCGTCCAGGCGACAGCCGCCCGCGCCAGCTCATCAAAGCCCGTGGTATAGCGAGCCACAAAGTCGTGGTCGTACAGGTCCTCGGCAATCAACACGTGTGCGATGCCCAGCAGCAACGCCAGGTCGCAGCCCGGGCGCACGCGCAGCCAGCGGTCGGCAAGCGCTGCCGAACCGCTGCGCCGCGGGTCCACCACAATGATCTTCGCCCCACGGCGGCGCGCATCGTTGAGCGCATCAACGGCACCCATCGTCGATGAATCCACAATAGAGCGCCCCAGGTACATGATGCAATCGGTATGGGCCAAGTCGGAGGCCGGGCTGTAGCCCAAGCTGTGCTCCCAGCCGGTCAGGCGGCTCACCTCGCAGGCGCCGTCGGCACCGTACACGTTGGGAGATCCCAGCGCGTGCATAAAACGATAGGCCCAGTAGCGGTCGAACGAGGGCACACCAAGCGTCATACCCAGCGAACGGGCGCCATGCGCGTCCACGATCCCGCCAAGGCGCGCCGCGATCTCCGCAAACGCCTCGTCCCAGCTCACCGCATCGAACCCCGAGCCATCCTCGCGGCGGCGCATGGGGTGCAAGATACGATCACGCTCGTCAAATGGCATGGACAGGCGATGCCGCCCTCGGGCGCATAGGGCCCGCGCCGCGCACGGATGCCCGACAACCGGCAGCTCGGCCACCACACGCCCGTCCTCAACATGGGCCGCAAAGGCGCAATCGGCATAGCATCCCCCGCATGTGGTCACCACGGTGCGACCGGCACGCTCAGCATCAGATGCCATCTCGATTACCCCTTTCCAAACCAAACGCAACAGGCCTACGGGCAAGCAACATGCCCCAAGGCCAAAAAGCCTCCCGCACGGCAACGCCCCGCGGGAGGTCCAACACCCAAAAGACGGCTCTTTAAGCCTGGGACTTCTTGGCGTAGATAAACCAATAGCCCAGTGCGATCAGAACCGCGCCGCCCACGATGTTGCCCAGCGTGGCGGCGGACAGGTTAAACGCAATGCCCGCGACGTTGAGGGCATCGGCGCCGGCAACATCGACACCATAGCCGCACGCGTGCATCACGGCACCCATGGGCAAAAAGTACATGTTGGCAACGCAGTGCTCAAAACCGCAGGCCACAAAGGCGGCGATGGGCAGCAGAATACCCACGACCTTATCGACCACGGTCTTGCCGGCGGTACCGATCCACACGGCCAGGCACACAAAGATGTTGCACAGGATGCCGCGGAAGAAGATCGTCACCCAGTCGATCGTCACCTTGCCGGCGGCGACGCTCACCATGGAATTGGCGACCGCCTCGCCGTTGAGCTTGTAGATGCCGGCCATATACACCAAAAAGACGATGAACAGGGCGCCGACAAAGTTACCGACCCACACGACAAGCCAGGCTTTGAGCATCTGGGCGAGCGTGATCTTTTTGCTCTTGAGCGCGCAGACCATAAGCGAGTTGCCCGTAAAGAGCTCGGCGCCGCAAATAAGCACGAGCACCAGGCCCAGGCAAAAGCACAGGCCGCCCACAACACGCTGGGCACCCCAGCCCAAGGTGCTATCGCTCAAGAACACGGTAAAGAACAGGCCACCGAAGGCGATGAACGCACCGGCGAACATCGCCAAGACAAAGGCCTTTGCGACCGGCAGGTTAGCCTTGGTCACGCCGGCGGCCTCGGTCTTGGCCTCGATCGCGGCGGGCGCCAGGCAATCGGGAGCGGGATACTCCACCTTGGAATCTGCCATGTCAATCACTTCTTTCCTAACCAGGCAGGACAAGCGCTCCTACAGCTCCTGCCCCAAGCGGACAAAGTGGGAAAAGTCGTTGGCGGCCACGGCGTCGTACACGGCGTCGACGGCGTCAAAGACCTTCGGGGACATGGGGTTGTAGAACTCCGTGTCGCCCGGCTGAATCCCTACGAAGACGATATCATCGCATGATTGCTCGATCTCTTCGATCAGAATCGAGAGCGGGAGCGAATGTGTGGTGAACATCGACTTACGAGCCACGTCGCTTTTGTCGAGCAGACGGATCGAACCGACGGGCAACGCCATATCGGCGGCATCCACAAGCACCAAGCGCGGCGGACGCTCGCGCTTGACCTCGATGATGTCGTCCTCGGGCGTCTGCCCGCCGTCGATGGTGTACCAGCCGGCAAGGGGCGCGTCCTCCATTTTTTTGGAGAGCACGGGGCCGGCGGCATCGTCGGCGCGCAAAACGCTTCCGGCCGTGAGCACGATGCCCGCAAAGGGGGCGCCGTTTACGCGGCCATCGATAACGCGGCCCATTACTGCAACCTTCCCGTCAAGTACACGCCCGACACGTCGCGCACACGCTCCACCAGGTCGCGGAACTTCATCAGAAACGCGACCTGCTGGGCATGCAGGCCAAAGTCGTCGTCGAACACCGAGATGCCGGCCTTGGCCGAGCCGCGAAAACCGCGCTCATTGAGCATGGCATCGCAGGCCTCGAGCAACGAGGGCACCGCCGCTTTGTCGAGCTGGCACTCGCCAAAGGAGCGGATGGCCTCAAACTTGGTCCGGGCCTCCCCTTCCGGCAGCGCGTCGACGAGCGTATAGAAAACGTCCACCGGCACCGACAGACGCGGCTCAAAGCAATCGAGCACGCCGGTGTGGTGGCCCACGGCGAGCGTGTAGTACAGCACGTCGCAGGCCTCCTGGGGAACGTCTTCCTCGGTCTCGACAAACTTGCGCGTGAGCTCGTAGAAGACCACCTGATCGGGCTCGTGGGCCAGGCAGGAATCGGCGACGCCCTCGGCGGCCTCGACGCTTGCGCGCGAGGCGTCACCGAAGGAGCCGCCGAGCATGCCGGGGCCCGCAAAGTATCCAGAGCGGTCCGTAAGCTCCATCTAGCGACCTCCGGCCAGCACCAGATCCTGCAGCGCCGAGTAGACCTCGACGCGGCGGGGATCATCCTGCTTGTCGATGAGCAGCGCCATGGCGCCGCGGATATCGCCCTTGGGCGCGCCCTCGAGCGTGTCCATGAACTCGTTGGCCAGGTCGCGGCCATAGCGGTAGCCACTCATGGCGCGAGCCTCGCGCTCGATGGCCACGCGTAGCTTGTACGGCACGCCGGGATGCAGGATGTCGGCCTGCTCGCCCTCGGCCTCCACTGTGGTCTCGGCATGGAGCTTTTGGTCGAGCAGACCGAGCGCCATGGCAAAGCCGTAGATGGTCTGCGCGGGGCTGGGCGGGCAGCCGGGAATGTAGACATCGACCGGCAAAATCTTGTCCGTGCCGCCCCACACGCAGTAGTTGTCGTAAAAGATGCCGCCGGTGCAGCCGCACGCGCCGTAGGACACCACGATCTTGGGATCGGGTGCGGCCTCAAAGGCACGCAGGGCCGGCATGCGCATAGCACGCGTCACGGCGCCGGTGTACAGCAGCACATCGGCGTGGCGCGGCGACGGCACGACCTTAATACCAAAACGCTCAACGTCAAAGACGGGCGTGATGGAGCCGAAGATCTCGATCTCGCAGCCGTTGCAGCCACCGCAGTCAACGCGGTAGACGTACACCGAGCGCTTGATCTTCTTAAGAAGGGTCGCCTTGGCCTTCTCGATGCTCTCGTCGAGCTCGATCTTGGTCGGGCGGTACTGAAGCCGCTCGGGCAAAAGCGTGGGTTCGGCCATGGTTACTCCTCCTTCGTTTCAAAATCCATGATGATGCCCTCGACCGGCGCAGGACCGGCGGGAATCTCGGGCGCATCGGGGTTGAGCTCGCGGTCGATATACTCCGGGTTCACGCCGTGGCCACCCAGATACTCCATGCCGGGGCTCTGGGGCTCACCGGACGCAAGCGTCTCGTTGGCAGCCATGC
>CAKUHK010000022.1:0-28925 GCA_934655965.1 uncultured Collinsella sp. | reverse complement strand
GGTTGAGAAACGCAAGCTCAAGGATACAACCGTAACCCACGAGCTTTGCGCCCATATCTCGCACCAGTTTACCTGTTGCCTCGACGGTTCCGCCCGTCGCGACCAAGTCGTCCAGAATCAACACGGTATCTTTAGAGGTGATGGCGTCGGCGTGGATCTCGATGGAATCGGTGCCATATTCGAGTTCGTAGCTCTCGCTCACCGTCTTGCGCGGCAGTTTGCCGGGCTTACGTGCGGGAACAAAGCCGGCGCCCAGTGCGACGGCCACGGGCACGCCGACCATAAAGCCGCGGGCCTCGGGACCCACGACCTTGGTAATACCCATACCGGCAAAATGCTCTGCCAGGGCATCAACCATAGCCTTCAGGGCTTCGGGATTGCCAAAGAGCGGCGTAATGTCCTTAAAGACGACTCCGGGCTCGGGATAGTCGGGGATGTCGACGATATGAGATTCGAAGTCGTACATGGCGAAACCTTTCATGGGAAGCCGGTTTGCGGCAACGTTTATTTGTCCGCGTTGGCGGTTGAACTGTGCGAAGGGACGACCTTGAGCGGCTTCACGAGCGATTCCTCGTGAGAGGCCACAGGGGCGGCTGCCTCTTCGCTTTTGGCCTTGGTGGATTCGGAGCGTGCGATCTCCTCGTCGAGGGCATCGATATCGGCGTCCTCGACCACAGCGTTGAGCGACTCAAAGACGCGATTCTTGAGCAGCGCGGTATGCACGCCCTCGGTGAGGTCGTGCAGCTTTTTAAACGCGCGCTCGAGCTTGGCGTCGCGCTCGTCGTCGGAGGTATCCATGCCGAGCATGCTCACGAGCACCTGCTCAAACATCGAGGACTCGCGGTTTGCAGACGATACGTACTGGCGCAGGTTGCGCGGCTCGATATGGAAGCGCGACAGCTCGGAGCAGTAACGGATGATCGGGAAATCGCGGCCATCGACGAGCTCGCGATTCTGCGGACTCTTGATGATGCGAATGAGGTCGTTCTCGGCGAGCGAGCGGATAAACGAGATCTCGACGCCTAGCATATCGGGAATGGTCTCGATGGGATGCAGCTTTTGCTTTGTCTCCTTGGGCTCCGTCTTGAGCGGAACATCGGACAGCAGGCCCACCTCGTAGGCGAGCGTGGACAGGTCCGTGGCGTTTTCCAGGCGCTGCTTGATCACGTTGAGCGGCATGTAGCGGGTCTTCTGCAAGTGCAGGATGACCTCGAGGCGGTCAACGTCTTCCTTGGAGTACTGGCGATACCCCTTAGGCGTACGATGAGGGGTGATGAGTCCCTCATCTTCTAGAAATCTAATTTTGGAGTTCGAAAGATCGGGGTATGCGCCTCGAAGTAAATTGACGACCTGGCCGATACTCAGATAGTTGCGTTCGGCCATGCCCTACTCACCGGTTTCGATGCGCTCCGGCGTGCTCTCGTGATAGATGAGCGTGAACGTACCGATCTGGACAGAAGAGCCGTCGTGCAGCGGGGCACCGTTGACGATGGCGCCGTCGACCCACGTGCCGTTGAGCGAGCCCAGGTCCTCGATACGGGCGCCCAGACCCTCGCGAATAATGCGCGCGTGGCTGCGCGACACGGTCATGTCGTTGAGGAAGATGCCGTTCGCCGGATCGCGGCCGATCGTGGTCACGTCATCCTCGAGCTCAAAGGCGGCGCCGGTCTGCGGGCCCTTGACGATGGACAGAACGGGTGCGGTGATGTGCACGTTGGCCATAAGGTCGGGAACGGTGACATCGCTCGAAGGGACGCGGAATACGCAGGTGGCGTCGGCGGCCTTATCGTTCTGAGGCATGTTATTAACCATGTTGTCCATGACAACCCCTAACTATCGCGGCTGGACCGCAAAAATGAACTGTACGTAATCATACCCCAATGACTTAGTCTTCGATTTCGGGGTTAAGAAAGTCGATGTCCTCGTCCTCCGGATGCGCGAGGGCCTGTTTAATTGCTACCCCGCCCTTAATGGAATAGATGACAGCGGTAAGCATGGAGAAGATGACGCCGCCGTACACGAAGAAGATGCCGAGTGGAACGGAGCTGCCGTTAAGGCCCGGGAAGGACGTAAGCGTGGCGGGCAGCAGGTGCAAGCCGTCCACGATGGGAAAGCCCAGCAGCATGAGCGAGAAGCCGGTCATGAGCAGTGCCGTGGCAATCTTGCCGGGAAAGACTACATCGATGGGGCGACGGTGGTAATGGCGCACGATGAGCGTGCCAATGCCCAAGTACACGTCGCGGCCGATAATGAGCACGCATACCCAGATGGGAAGTTCGCCGCGGACCACCAGACCCAGAACGCCGGTAAACAGCAGCGCGCGGTCGCAGATGGGGTCCATCATCTTGCCGAGCCACGAGACCGTCTTGGTCATGCGGGCAATTTGGCCGTCCATCCAGTCGGTGGAGGCGGCGATGGCGTAGATGACGATGGCGACGAGGCGGTTGTTGTCCGTCACAAACAGGTACAGAAAGACCAGGGTGAGGATCAGGCGCGTAAAGGTAATGAAATTGGAGATCGTGAAGATCTTATTCGACGGGTAATCGGAAGTGCCGATAAGCTCCTTTTTGATCTTCTTCTTGATGCCCACAGGACTCCCCCGCTGGTAAACGACAAAACTCACGATACTATACCCGTTCCCGCGATGTCTATCCAGCGCAGCCATAGAGAGTCCAGACATGTGGAGTGTGCTTCTGGGCTGCGCGGGATTCTGCATTTGTGTACATCAGCCACCAAAAACGACATTTTTTGGCATCTTTGATGGCCGATGCACACGTTTTGATTCGGTGGTTACATCGATCGGGAAAGTTGTTGCCTTAAGCAAATTAATCATGATGCGCGGGTCGAGAAGGGCTGGCGCCAAAAGAGCCCAACGGCCGTTACGGCTTCGTTAGAAACGCGCCCCACCATGGATGGTGAACCCGAAAGGTAAGGCGCGCGGGCACGGTGGGTCGGCCCGCGCGCCCGGAAGAGAAAGGATAAACCCATGGGTTATATGCTCGAGACACGCGGGCTCACCAAGCGCTTCGGCCGCGGCGACCAGGCGCAGGACGCCGTGGCCGATGTGAGCCTTCATATCCGCGAGGGCGAGGTGTACGGGCTGCTCGGTCCCAACGGCGCCGGCAAGTCGACAACGCTTAAGATGATCTGCGGGATGCTGCGGCCGACGGCCGGGGAGATTCTCTTTGCCGGGCACGCCTGGCGCCGCGAGGACCTCTACGCAATCGGCAGCCTCATCGAGGAGGCGCCGCTCTACCCCAACCTCACCGCGCGCGAGAACCTGCGCGTGCGCACCACGCTGCTGGGCCTTCCCGAGAGCCGCATAGATGAGGTGCTCGCCGCCGTGGACCTCGCGGACACCGGGAAGAAGCGCGCCGGGCGCTTCTCGATGGGCATGCGGCAGCGCCTGGGGCTCGCGCTGGCGCTGATCGCCCGGCCACGCCTGCTCGTGCTCGACGAGCCCACCAACGGCCTCGACCCCATCGGCATCGAGGAGCTGCGCGACCAGATCCGCGGCTTCGCGGCGGCGGGTACGACGGTGATCGTCTCGAGCCACATCCTCTCCGAGGTGCAGCAGATGGCGGACACCATCGGCATCATCTGCGGGGGGCGCCTCGCCTACGAGGATGCGCTTCGTCCCGGGCAGGACCTCGAGGAACTCTTCATGAGCTTCTGCCGGGAAGGGCGACGAGCGCGCGGGGAGGTGGCGGCATGACGGGCGAGAAAGGCGGCCTGCTCGCGGCCCTGCGCGCCGAGGCCCTGAAGTCGCGCCACGCGGCACCGGTTCGCCTGGCCGTGCTCATGGCGCTGCCGATGCCGCTGCTCGGCGCGATGCCCTACCGGGGCGTGCAGATCTTCAGCGCGTGGAACTACTGGTACGCGCTCTTCCTGCCCGTGTGTCTCTCGCTCGTGGTGGCGTGCGTCGCGCGGGCGGACGCTCGCACGCGGATGCGGGGGCTTCTGGGCCTGGGCTTCCCGCTCGGGCGCGCCTGGTGGGCCAAGGCGCTCTGGTGCCTCGCGCTCTGCACGCTTTCGAACCTCGTGGTCTTCGGCATCTACCTCGCGGGATCGGCGTTCTCCTCGCTGGGCCTCACGGTCGCGGGCACGCTCACGATGCTCCTCTGCGCGCTCGTCAACACGGTGACCGCGGCGTGGATGATCCCCGCAGGGCTCTTTCTCACGGCGCGGCTCGGCATGCTCGCGGGCATCTTCTGCCCGCTCGTCGCGCAGCTCGTGGGTGGGTTCGCCTGGTCGTTGGTGCCGCTGCCGCAGCTCTTTCCGCCGTCAGCGAGCATGGTCATCCCCACGAGCTTCATCCCCGTGCTGCCGAGCGGCGAGCCACTCGCGGCGGACATGGCGCTTGGCGGGGCGCTCGCGGCGGATGGCATGCTCACGGTGGCGGGCCTTGCGGTCTGCGCGCTCGCGTTCGCCGCGCTCACGGCGGCGGGCGCGGCCTGGTTCGCGCGCTCCGAGGAGAGGTGATGGCCATGACACGACTCTCCGACCCGACGCCGCGCATGACTTTCTCGCGGGCCCTGCTCTCCGAGGTCCTGCGCCTGGCGCGCTCCCCGCTCACGGCGGTGCACCTCGTCTGCGGCCTGGCAGCCGGTATTGCCTGCGGCGAGTACTTCTCCGTAGCCCGATGGGACCCGGCGCTGGGCGCGGACGCCTACGTCCAGTTTCTCGGCGCCCTCATGCCGCTCATGTCCGCCATCGTCTGCGGGCTCGCCGTGGACGACGAGCGCGCTGCCGGGCGCCTCGCCAACCTCACGGCGGTCCCCTCGCGCGGGCGCGCCGTCGCGGCGAAGCTGCTCGCCCTTGCGGCGCTCGGTGCCGCCGCGCTGGCCGTGGCGCTCGGCGTGTTCGGGGCCGTGCTCGCCGTCGCTGGGCGCCTGCCGCTCGGGCCCGCTCCGCTTGCGGCCGCCTGGGCGGGCATTGTGCTGGGCAGCCTGCCCCTCTACGCGCTGTGGCTCGGCGTGGCCCTGCGCCTCGGCCGCAACGCCGCCATCGGCGCCGGCGCGGCGGGTATGCTCCTCGCGTTCTTCTCGGTTGGCGGACTTGCGCACGGCCTCATGACCGGCGAGCTCACCGGTGCCCTGGCGACGCCCCTGAGCTGGGTGCCGCTCGCCTGGCCCGCGCGCCTGGGGTCGCTCGGGGTGGAGGCCTTCATCGACGCCGCACGCGCGGCGGGACCTCTCCTCACGACTGCGCTCGCTAGCCTCGTGCTCACCCTGGCAGCCGACGCCGTCCTTCTCGCCTGGTTCTGCCGCTTCGAGGACGGGAGGGTAGATGCGTAGGAAGCCGCTCGCCGCCGTGCTCGTCCTCCTCTCCGCAGCGCTCGTCCTGGGCGGGAATACCCTGCTCGACGCCGGCTGGGGGTCGGCGCTGCGCTCGATCGCTGACCGCGTGCTGCCCAACCCTGAGATCGCTATGTGGGCGCCCGCGCCCGAGCCTGGCAGCCACGCGAGCACCTACGCCGACGCCACTGGGGCGGGGGCAAACTACGTCTACCTGGTGGACGCGGCGGACGACAGAGGCAATGTCCGAGAGCTCCAGCTCATCTTCTTCGGACGGGAGTCGGACGGCGAGGGCTGGCTCGAGATCGAAGCGCGCGGCGGCTCGGGCGTGCGCTACCGCACGTGCGACGCGGCCGAGGCACCCGCGGCAGCGAGCAGGGCTCTGGACCGCTGAGCGCGGCGCTAGTACAATTCCGACGAGAGTTTCAGGAGGTCAACATGGCGAGGATACTGGCAGTGGATGATGAACGGGCGATCCTCGACGCGCTCGCGCGCGTCCTCGGCCGCGACGGCCATGAGGTCGTCAGGGCGGCGGACCCGACGGCGGTCCCGGGGATGGACCTCTCGCGCTTCGACCTCGTGCTCTGCGACGTCATGATGCCGGGGCTCGACGGCTTCGAGCTCGTGCGGCAGATCCGCCCGGACTTCGACGGCCCCATCGTCTTCCTGACCGCGCGCGTGGCCGAGGAGGATGCCGTGGCCGCCTACGGCCTGGGCGCCGACGACTACGTCCGCAAGCCCTTTGGGGCCGCGGAACTGCGCGCCAAGGTCGCGGCCCATCTACGCCGTGAGCGCCGGCCGCGCTCGCACGCCCTCTCCTTCGGGGAGGTGCGGATCGACCTCGGGGCACGCGGCCTCGCCGTGGGCGGCGAGGCCGTGCCGCTCACGCCCACCGAGTACGCCATCTGCGAGTACCTCGCTCGCCACCCCGGGCAGGTCATGAGCCGCGCCCAGATACGCGAGGCGGTGCTCGGCTGGGAGAGTGACGCCGACGACGCGGCCATATCCATGCAGGTCAGCCGCGCCCGGAGGAAACTCTCCGAGGCCGGCGCCGATCCGATCGCGACCGTCTGGGGGATGGGGTACAAGTGGCAGCTCTGAGGATCGGGGCGCGAGGTCGCGGGGGCATGCCGCTCTCCTTCGTCATCGCGCGCTACTTCGCCAACGCGTTCGCGGCGGTCGCCATGGCGTGGGTCGCCTCGTTCATGGTGCTCTCCGTGGCGATCAACGCGGGCTTCGTCTACGAGGCAAGCTGGGGGCCGGCCAATGCGCGCGAGGTCGCGGCGGACCTGGCACGCGACGGCGTCTGCGGGCAGCAGGACGTGCCGACGGCATACCGCTACCTCATCCTGAACAAGGACGGATACGTGCTGATGACAGACCTCGAGAGCACGCGGCTCGAGGACGCGACGGAAATGGCCCGTACGGCACTCGCAGCGGATCCGGGCACAGTGGAGATCGAGGGCGGGGGTTCGGGCCTCACCTACGCCGCGTTCCCGCTCAAGGGCGGCGGGGCCTGCGCGCTCGTCAGCGAGTATCTGCCGCAGTGGGTCTCGCGCGACCTCGCCGGCCTGCTTCCCAACCCGCAGAACCTCATGCTCGTCGGCGCCACGGCGGGAAGCGCGCTCGCGCTCGCACTCGTGGCGCGCCGCGCGAGCCGCGTGATCTCGCGCAAGATGGCGCCGCTCGCGGAGGCGGCGAGGCGCGTCGGCGCGGGGGAGCTCGACTTCGCGGTCGGCAGCACCAACGTGCGCGAGGTGAACGACGTCCTCGCCGCGATGGACGCCATGCGGGCCTCCCTCGCCGAGTCGCTCGAGGCCCGCTGGGCCGCGGAGCGGGGGCAGCGCGAGCAGATGGCGTCCCTCGCCCACGACCTCAAGACGCCGCTCACTGTGCTGCGCGCCAACGCCGACTTCGTGGCGGAGGAGCTGGAAGACGAGAATAACGGCGACCTCTCGGCCGCCGCGCGTGACATAGCCGGCGGTGTCGAAAGGCTCGACGGCTACGTGCGCCTGCTCATCGAGGCCTCGCGCGGGTCCGGCGGGGCGGAGAGGGCCCCCATGCGGCCGGCCGAGCTCTGCGAGCAGGTTCTCGCCGAAGCCGCCCAGATCGCCCGAGCGCGAGGCGTGGCGCTCGACGCGGCCACGGGCCCCGCTGTCGCGGGCGCGCCCGAGGCCCCGCTCGACCGAACCACCCTGGCGCGAGCCGCCGCGAACCTCGTGGCCAACGCCGCCGAGCACGCACGCTCGCGCGTGGCTGTCTCCTGCGACGTCGCGGGCGGGCACCTCGTCATCGAGGTCGCCGACGACGGACCGGGCTTTTCTCCCGCCGCCCTCGAACGCGGCTGCGAGCGCCTCTTCACAGACGACTCCTCCCGCTCCTCGCGTGACGGAGGCCGCCACTACGGGCTCGGCCTCCACGTCGCCTCCGAGGCCGCGAGCGCCCACGGGGGCTCCGTCTCGCTCGCCAACAGCCCCTCGGGCGGCGCGGTGGCCACCATCGCGGTCCCCCTGTGCGGGATCTGAGGGCTTCCTCGATGTCTACCTCGACTGCGATATGTCGCTCGCCGAGGCCGCGACGAGATGGTGTTGCGTCTGCCCCGCTTGGTGCTTCTAGCTCAAATTTGATCTGATGTAAGGCCCGTGCAATCCTGTATGGGCCTTCCTTTTGGCAATTGCTCGACCGATTCGTGGCATGAAACACAAATTATCGAGTTAAGGAGACATGGGGCCATACAGCGGCTCTCAGAGCGCCAGCCGCAGTCCCCCGCCATTACCTCTGCGGCGTCCTCGTATAGAGCCAATCCCGCTTGGCGTTTCGTCGCGACAGCCCACTTGTCCACAGATCAAGTGAAACACTGGAATAAATACAGCGACACGCTTGTTCGTTCCAGTCGCTATATCTGTGTAAATTGCCGCGATAAATGCCGCCAGATTTCCGGCGTGTACCAGCTACGCATATGTAAAATCATATCGCGTTAATAGCACGGCGCAGGCGCGTGCAAAACGCGCAAGTAAACGCAAAAGGCGATTTTCGCGTAGGTAGATTTTTGTCATCTTGTTGCTTACTCAAAATCAGGCCGTTGCTTAAAACAAAAAAGGCCAGGCACTAGGTGCCTGACCTGCAAACTTCTGGTCGGGACGACTGGATTCGAACCAGCGACCCCTTGACCCCCAGTCAAGTGCGCTACCAAGCTGCGCCACGTCCCGAAGCTTTTGTTTGTTGCTCTGCTCTCGCTCGCAACAGGGAGTATATTAACCCGAAACTTTGTCCTTGTGCAAGAACTTTTTTATAAATTTTGAAGCAAGTCCAAAATTGTATCTGCGAGCTGGGGTTTTGTGAGTACAGGAAGTTCTTGCGTGCCCGTTGTGCTCACAATCCACGCCTTATTGGTATCGGTTCCAAAGCCCGAATCGGCGCGCGAGACATCGTTGGCGATAATCGCATCGCATCCCTTGCGCGCGAGCTTGCGCTCGGCGTACTCCACGACGTTATCGGTCTCGGCGGCAAAGCCGATCACGCGACGCTCGCCCTTTTGGCGCGAGAGCTCGGCCAAAATGTCGACCGTCTCGACGAGCTCAATGCGATCCAGACGTTCGTTGGCCTTCTTGAGCTTGTGATCCGCAGGGGCGGCAGGCGTGTAGTCGGCGACGGCAGCCGCACAAATGGCCGCGTCGGCCGTCTGGAAGGCGCTCAGCGCCGCCTGGAGCATCTCTGCGGCGGTCTGCACACGCACGCACTCAACGCCGCGGGGAACATCGAGCGATGTCGGCCCCAGCACGAGTGTGACGGCAGCGCCGCGGCGTGCGGCCTCCCCCGCCAAGGCGATGCCCATCTTGCCCGACGAACGATTGCCGATAAAGCGCACCGGATCGATGGGCTCATGCGTAGGCCCGGCCGTGATGACGATGCGCTTGCCCGCCAGGTCCTGCGGGACGGGATTGAGCACCTCACAGATAGCCTCGACGATGTCCTCGGGCTTGCTCATGCGCCCCGTGTCCACGTCACCGCAGGCAAGGTAGCCGCTGCCCGGACCCACCACGTGCACGCCGCGGTCGCGAAGGGTTGCCATGTTAGCCTGCGTGGCCGGCGCCTTCCACATACCGTTGTTCATAGCCGGTGCGATCACGACCGGTCGCGGCGTGGCGAGCAGCGTCGTGGAAATGAGATCATCGGCAATGCCGTTGGCCATCTTGGCGATGATATTAGCCGTCGCGGGCGCCACGACCACCAGGTCGGGCTCCTGAGCGAGCGAAATGTGATGGATGGGGTCGGAGGGGTCGTCGAACAGGCCCACCGCGACCGGCTCGTTGGTGAGCGCGCGGAAGGTGAGCGGACCCACGAACTCCGTGGCATGCTCGCTCATGACGACCTTGACGCGTGCGCCGCGCTTTTGCAGCAGGCGCACGATGTTGCACGACTTATAGGCGGCGATCCCGCCGGTAATGCCCAGCAGGATCGTTTTTCCCTCAAGTTGCATTGAATTGTTGGGTGCCGCCATCGTTTAAGCTTCCTTGCTCGGGAGCACCAGTAGGCGGTGGCAGTACGGGCAGTGCGTGATCTCGCTGCCGTCGTGGTTAAGGTCGCTCATGGACGACGCCTGCAGCGCGGTGTGGCAGACCGTGGGGATGTTGCCCTGGATGGTCTCGACCGCCAGGCCGCGGAACTGCTTGAGCAGGCGCTCGTAATCGGTGAGCACGTCGGTCGGCAGCGTGGCGGCAAGCGCAGTGCGCTCCTTGGTGGCGGCGTCGATTTGAGCCTGGAGGTCGGCGGCCTTGGCACGGGCAGCCTTGGTATCGGCCTTCACGCCCTCCTCGAACTTGGCGATGATGGCCTGCGCGCGAGTCTCGCGGTCGAGCGCCTCCTTATGGGCGACGATGACATCCTTGCGGGTGTGCTCGATCTTGTCCAGGCGCTTGGCCAGGGTGGCGAGCTCGTTCTCCAGGTCCTGCACCTCGCGGTAATCGGAACCATCGACATGGCGCTTCTTGGCAGCCTCGATGGCGTTGTTGGTCTGGATCTCGGTGGTGTTGAGGTCATCGAGCTCAATGTCCAGATCCTTGCGCTGGGCGTAGAGCTTGGTCATCTCGGACTTGAGCTTTACGTAGGTCTTGCGCTTGGAAGCGAGCTCCTTGAGCTCCGGCATATTGGCAAGTTCGCTCTTGTTGCGGGCGAGCTCCAAATCGATCTGTTGCAGCTTGAGTAGCGTAGCGCCGGCGCTCATAAGTTCTCTCCTTTTGTCACAGTCCACCATTGGCAAGGGTTCAGTATTTTAATCGCATGACGGGGGTCGACCCCGGCGTCAACTGCAGAGTTCATCAAGATATCCACGAACGGTTCCTCGGAGCGATCGTGGCCGAGCAAAATTACGGGCAGCCCGCGCAGGGCAAGGTCCTGCGCCACGTGGTAGCCCGCCTCGCCGGTCACGATGACGTCCGCGCCCGCTGCGATGGCAAGCTCTCCAAAGTCGCCGAGGGATCCTCCCAGAATGGCGACGGTGCGGCACGCGTGCTCGGCTTCGCCCCACACGCGCGGGTCGCTGCCAAAGGCCGTGGAGGCGCGGGCGGCGAGATCGCGCAGACTGCAGGGGCCGTTGAGGGTCGCGAGTGCGCCCAAGCCGGTGGCCTCGGGGTTGTCCACATGCTCCAGCGAGCTTACGGGCGCGGCGCCCAGCAGCTCGCTCAGGTAGACGCGCGCCTCGTGCGAGCGGTCCAGGTTGGTGTGGAGCGAGATGATACTCACGCCGCAACGGGCTGCCTCGTACAGCGCCGCGCTGCTTTGGGGGCGCGTTGCATCTGCCGGGCAAAAGGCCTCGGGAGCCTTGATGTAGATAGGATGATGCGTCAGCAGCACGTTGGCACCGGCCTCCTGGGCGCGGTGAACATTGGCCTCGGTTGCATCGAGTGCGCAGGCCACGCCGGTGATTTCAGCAGCTGGGTTTCCAACGGACAGGCCTACGTGGTCCCAGCCTTCGGCATCCGCCTTGGGATGGCGCGCCAGCAGCTCACGTTCAAGCTCGGCGACAATCATGCGGCGCCTACGATCGAGAGCAGCGCCTGGGCAAACTCGTCCAGGTCGGCAGGGTTCACGCGGTCATCAAACGAGATGCGCAGCGCACCCAGCGCCTGCTCGCGGCCGATACCCATGGCGCTGAGCACGTGGCTCGGGTCCATGCTGCCACTCGAGCAAGCCGATCCGGCCGACACCTCGAAGCCGGCGGCGTCGAGCTTGATGATGAGCTCTTCTGAGTCCATGCCGTCAACGTAGATCGAAACCATACCCGGCAGGCGATTGGCCTGCGTGTAGTCGCCCATCGTGGCGTGAATGCGCGGATGGGCCGTGAGCGTGGCGTAGAGCTTGTCGGACAGGGCTTGCAGCGTCGCGCGCTCCTGGGCCACGTTGGGGGCCAACGAAGACGCGGCGGCGGCAAAGGCCAGCTGCGTGCGCAGGTCCTGCGTGCCGGCGCGACGTCCGGCCTCCTGTCCGCCGCCAAAGATGCGGGGGCGCAGCGGTGTGCGGCTCTTAAGGTAGAGCGCGCCGGAGGCCACAGGGCCGCCAATCTTGTGCGCGGCAACGGTCATGGCGTCGACGCCAAGCTCGGTGACATCGAGCGGAATATGCAGGTAGCCCTGGATTGCATCGGTGTGGAACAGGGCACCGGCAGCGTGTGCGGCGGCAGCAAGCTCGCGAATGGGCTGCACCACGCCGGTCTCGTTGTTGGCGACCATAATGCTCACGAGCGCTACGTCGTCGCCCAACAAGTCGCTCAGCGCGGCGGGCTCAATGTAGCCTGCGTGGCACGGCTGCACCAGGTCGACGGTAAAGCCGGCGGCGCGCAGCAGCGGCAGGTTGTCCAGAATCGAATCATGCTCGATGGCCGAAACGATCACGCGGTCGCGCTTGCGATCGCGCTGACGGGCGCCCTCGGCAAGACCAAGGAGTGCCAGCTGGTTGGCCTCGGTACCGCCATTGGTCAGGACGATCTCGGACGGACGGACGCGCGCGCCAAAGCTGCGGGCGATCTCGCGGCGAGCAACCTCCAGGCGTGCGGCAGCCTTGCGACCGAGCGAGTGCAGCGAGTTGGGGTTGACGCCCGCGAGCTCGCTGTCGTCGTAGTCGCGCTGCGCAAGGCGCGCCTCGGCGCGCATGGGCGTCGAGGCGGCATAGTCAAGATTCACGGGTATGCGGTTTTGACCTGCGGTCATAAGGGTTTATGCCTCCTGTGCGGCCTCGTTGCCCAGCTTCTGCAGCAGCGCAACCTCGGCAGCGGGATCTTCGGACTTAAATACGGCAGAGCCGGCCACGAGCACGTTGGCACCGGCCTTGACGACCTCGGCGATGTTCTTGGAAGAGATACCGCCGTCGACCTCGATGAGGGGCGACACGCCGTGGCGTTCGCACATGGCCGTAAGCTCGTGCAGCTTTGCGATGGTGCCCGGGATAAAGCTCTGGCCGCCAAAGCCAGGGTTCACGCTCATCAGCAGCACCATGTCGACAACGTCGATGATGCTCTCGAGTACGCAGACGGGGGTGGCGGGGTTGAGCACCACGCCGGCCTTGACGCCACGCTGCTGCAGGTGGGTGAGCGTGCGGTGCAGGTGCGTGGAAGCCTCGTAGTGCACGGTGATCATATCGGCGCCGGCGTCGGCGTACCAATCGACCGTCTCGTCGGGGTTCGACACCATCAGGTGCGCGTCGACTGGCACATCGGTGGAGCGCTTGACGGCCTTGAGGATGTCGACGCCAAAGGTGAGGTTGCCGGTAAAGTGGCCGTCCATAACGTCGAAGTGCACGTAGTCGGCACCGGCGATCTTGTCGAGCTCGCCCTTGAGGTTGGCCATATCGGCCGAAAGGACGGACGGAGCGATTTTGATGGAACCCATGGTAGAAGCCTTTCTGCGCTAGTCGGTGAGTCCGTAGAACTCTTGGGAGGGGACGCGGTCGGTAAGAATCTCGAGCGCCCTATCCAAAGTAACACCGTTGTAGAGCGTTTGCTCCACGGCAAAGGTGAGCGGAATGTCTACGCCCAGTGAACGGGCAAGTTCGCTGACGCTGCGAGCCGCGACGGCGCCCTCGACCACCATATGCGTGCGCGCCTGGTACTCGTCGAGCGACACGCCGTGGGCAAACTCGTAGCCAAAGGTGCGGTTGCGCGAATGCTCCGAGGTGCAGGTGGCGATAAGGTCGCCCATGCCGGCAAGCCCCATGCAGGTCATGGCCTGGCCGCCGCGGGCATGCACCAGGCGGCTGATCTCGGCCAGACCGCGCGTCATGATGAGCGCGAGCGTGTTGTCGCCCGCTCCCGAGCCGGCGGAAATGCCGCACACGATAGCGATGACGTTTTTCATGGCACCGCAGACCTCGACGCCGGTCATATCCTGCGACAGGTAGATGCGGAAGGCCGTGGAAAGGAGCAGCTCCTTGAAGGTCTCCCCTATCTGCTGGTCCTCGCTGGCGATGACGGCGGCCGAAAGCCCGCCGCGGCAGATTTCCTCGGCATGGTTGGGGCCCGAAAGCGCCGCCACGCGCGACTCGTTGCCAATCTCGCTGGCGATAACCTCGCTCATAAGCAGGCCGGACTCGGGCTCAATGCCCTTGGTGAGGCACAGAACCGGCGTCTCGTCCGCCATAAAGGGCGCCGCCTGGTGGCAGACACTGCGCAGGTGCGTCGAAGGCACGGCAAAGATGATGGCCTCGGCGCCGTCGAGCGCCTGTGCCAGGTCCGTCGTGGCGACAACGTTTTCCGGCAGTTCGTAGCCCACCAGATAGCGCGGGTTACGGTGCTCATCGTTGATGCCGGCGGCCGTCTGTTCGCTATGGGCCCACATGGTCACGCGCTCGGCTCGCGCGGCGGCAAGGCCGGCGACGGCGGTTCCCCAGGAGCCGGAGCCAATCAGCGCAACATTCATGACTCTCTCCTACTTATCGTCGGGCTCGGTGACGCGCTTGGTAAACGAGAGCTTGGACTCCTTACCGGCCATGAGCTTTTGGATATTCGAGCGATGGGCCCACACCACGGTGATGCCGATCATCGCCATGCAAAACTTGAGGCCCAGGCTGCTGTACGGAAAGACCGCGCAGGCGGCGATGGGAAGGCCGATGGCGGCGGCGAGCGAGCCCACCGACACGTACTTGGTGATGGCGACGGCCACGATAAACATGCCCAGCAGTGACAGGCCAATGGGCCAGTACCAGGCAAGAATCACACCCAGGCCCACGGCGATGCCCTTGCCGCCGCGGAAGTTGAGGTAGGGCGAGAAGATGTGGCCCCATACGGCTGCCAGGCAAATGACGCCGAGCATCCAGTCGCCGGCCGCGCCGGGAGCCATGATGCTCGTGGGGAAGCCATAGCCCACGCTCGCGATGAGCGGGCGCGCGATGATGACGCAGATGGCGCCCTTCAGGCAGTCGAGCAGCAAGGTGAGCGCGGCGACCTTGGGGCCGGCTACGCGCAGTGCGTTGGTGGTGCCGATGTTGCCGGAGCCCGCCTTGCGAATGTCGGTGTGGTTGAACACGCGGCCCAGGATCAGGCCAAACGGAATCGCTCCGATAAAGAACGAGACCACGGCGCAGATGGCGGTCAGCAGAATCGGATTATGCATCCTTTTGCTCCTTCTTCCTAAAGAAGAGTCGAATGGGCGTGCCGGCGAAGTCGAAGGTCGAGCGCATGCGGTTCTCGACATAGCGCTGGTAGGTGTCGTTGACCAGGTCACTGTGGTTGACGAAGAACGTGAACGTCGGCGGGTTGACGCCCGTCTGGGTCACGTAGTGCATGCGCAGACGGCGCTTGCCGTCCACCACGGTGTGGCCGAACTCGCGCAGGTCGGTGAGGAAGGTGTTGAGGCGCGAGGTGGTGATCTTTTGCGAGCGCGTCTTCTCGGCGGCGTCGACCATTGCCCAAATCTTCTCGATGCCGCGGCCGGTCAGAGCCGAGATGCGCAGGTGCTGGGCCCAGGGAGCCATGACTCCCAGACGGCGTTCGACGGTTTCCATGCAGGCCTCGCGCTTGCGGTCGTCGTCGAGCAGGTCCCACTTGTTGAGCAGTACCACGATGGCGCAGCCGCGCTCGATGGCGAGGCCCATGACCTTCTGGTCCTGCTCGGTAACGCCCACGGAGGCGTCGACGACGAGCAGCGCCACGTCGGCGCGGTCGATGGCGCGCAGGCCGCGGACCATGGAGTAGTACTCGATGTTCTCGTACACGGTGCTCTTCTTGCGGATACCCGCGGTGTCGACCATGCGGTAGTGCTTACCGTTGCGCTCGACGACGGTATCGATGGCGTCACGCGTGGTGCCGGCGATGTTCGACACGATAGAGCGGTCGGCACCCAGGATGCGGTTGAACAGCGACGACTTACCCGCGTTGGGTCGGCCGATGATGGCGACGTTCAGCGCGTCGGGGAACTCGTCGGCGACCTCGTCCTCCTCCTCGGGGAGCAAGGCCACGATGTCATCGAGCAGGTCGCCCGTGCCATGGCCGTGCAGGGCCGAAAGCGGCGTGGGCTCGCCGATGCCGAGCGAATAGAACTCCCAGATGTTGTCGTTCTCGCGATCGGGGTTGTCGAGCTTGTTCACCAGCAGAAAGACCGGCTTGTCGGAGCGCTTGAGCATGCGGGCGACCGACTCGTCCTCCTCGGTGACGCCGGTGCGGCCGTCGACCACAAACAAGATGACGGCGGCTTCCTCGGCGGCGGCGAGCGCCTGGTCGCGGATGGACGTGGCAAAGACGTCGTCGCTCTTGAGCGGCTCGATGCCGCCCGTGTCGACGATGGTGAACTCGCGGCCGTTCCAATCGGCCGTGTGATACGAGCGGTCGCGCGTGACGCCGCGGGACTCATGGACGATGGCGTCCGAGGTCTGGGCCAGGCGGTTAACGAGCGTGGACTTGCCCACGTTGGGGCGTCCGACGACGGCGACGATAGGTTTCATCTGCTCTCCTTTAAGGGGTAGGGTCAGCGGAATTAGTAGAGTCGGCAGGCGTTATGCCAAGGATGTGCTCCAGGGTATCGAGCAGCTCATGCGGCATGGTCGATACCACATGAACCTCGGCGCCGCGACTGTTAAGGCTTGCGAGTAAATCGTCACGATGATACTCGTCAAGCGTCATGCCGTCAGCGTTGAACATGAGCTTAGGCACAAAGAGCATAACCCCCGACAGGTCCTGCGGCAGCTGCTCCAGGATATCGCTCGCGACGATGAGGCCGGTCACGTCCACGTTGCCGCCAAAGTAGCGGTTCTTGATGGCCGTGACGGTGCCGGCGAGGCCCTGCGGCGACTCCACAAAGCGTGCCACGGTGTCGCGCGCGCTGGCGCCCGAGAGGCACAGCAGGTGCTGGTCGCGTGTGACGATGGCCTCGCGAACGCGAGCCAGACGCTCGGCATCGGCGGCAAGCACATCGTCCGTCTCGTCTAGATACGAGCGAATCATGCCGATGCCATCGTAGTACTGCGGGTAGCCGTCGTAGAAATCGGCCTCGGGCGGCTCGATGCCGGCGTCCAGGTAGAACTCGTCGCTCATCTGGAAGGTGTGGCGGCCAAAGCGCTCGTAGGCGCGGTCCTGGTAGGGCCGGATCATGGCAATGGTCTCGCGCGCGAGCTCAGGCTTGTCGCTGTAGGACCAGCTAAAGCGGTTCTGGTGCTTGGTAAAACCAAGCGGCACAATGCCCAGGCTCGTGATCTGCTCGTGATCCTCGCAGTAGCGCAGGGTCTTTTCCAACTCCTCGCCATCGTTCATGCCGGGGCACAAAACGATCTGCGCGTGAATTTCGATGCCCGCGGCCATGATGGCCTCAAGCACGTCCATGCCGCGCTGGGCGTTGCGGCCCATCATGCGGCGGCGGACGTCCGGGCTCACGGCGTGAACCGATACGTTCATGGGACTCATGTTGCGGTCGATGACGTTTTGCACGTCCTCATCGGTGAGGTTGGTCAGCGTGACAAAGTTGCCCTGCAAAAAGCTCAGGCGGTAGTCGTCGTCGCGGATATAGAGCGTGGAACGGCCGCCCTTGGGTAGCATCGTCATAAAGCAGAATACGCAGGCGTTTACGCAGGTGCGCATGCCATCGAAGATGGGGCCATCGAACTCCAAGCCCCAGTCTTCGCCGGGAAAGCGGTCGAGCTCCACTGGGGTGACGGTGTCGTCGCGCGGGTCAAAAACCTCCAACTCGACGGTGTCGTCGTCGGCCTCCCAGAGCCACACGATCATATCGGTGAGCGGCTCGCCGTTGACCGAGAGCACGCGCATGCCCGGCTCGATGCCCACATCCCATGCGGGCGATTCGGGACGCACGTTCTTAACGAGCGCGCCCTCACCCGGCTCGGGGTCGCGGCTGCGCCCGTAATCGGCCACCTCGGCGGCGTATGCGGGTACGGTCTGGTCCATGATTAGCGGCAAAGCTCCTTGATGCGCGCGACGGCGCGTTCGATGTGTTCTTGCGGAGTGGAAGCGCCGGCGGTGATGCCGATGTGCTGAGCATTGGCAAACCACTCGGCCTCGAGTTCAGATGCTTCCTCGATATGATGCGTACGCTCGCAGGCGTCGGCGCAAATCTGCGCCAGGCGACGGGTGTTGCCCGAGTTCTTGCCGCCCACGACGACCATGCAGTCACAGCGCTGGGCGAGTGACGCGGCCGCCTGCTGGCGCTCGCTCGTGGCAGCGCAGATGGTGTTGATCACGCGCAGTTCCTGCACGCGCGGGGTGATGGAGGCCACGACCTCGGCCAAGTTCTGCGCGGTCTGAGTGGTCTGCACGACCAAGCCCACCTTGCCCTTGAGCGGTAGCTCGTCGGCGTCGGCGGCGCAGCTCACGACCTGAGCGTCATCGCCGGCGTGGCCCAGAATGCCCTCGACCTCGGGATGACCCGGCTCGCCCACGACGATCACGCGGTAGCCCTCGCGTACCAAGCGCTCAGCGGCCACGTGGACCTTCTTCACGTAGGGGCAGGTGGCGTCGACTACAGTAAGGTCGCGCTCGCGGGCGGCGTCGATGACCTGCGGCACCACGCCGTGGGCGCGAATGATCACCGTGCCCGATGCAGCGTCGTCCAGGGTCTCGGCCAAGCCCACGCCCGCTTCGGCAAGCTCGCGCACCACGATGGGGTTATGGATGAGCGGGCCCAAGGTGTGAACCTGCGCGCTCTCCCCTGCCCGCGGGGCGGCCGCCAGCGCCATGTCGAGTGCGCGCTGTACGCCGTAGCAGGTGCCGGCGTGGGCGGCGATCTCGATGGTGGGGACGGATTCCTCGGCGGCGGTCGCGGCGGTGTTCTTCGCGTTCTCACCCATGGCTAGAACCTGCCCGGATGCTCGTCGCACAGTTCGTCGCGCATGGTGTAGACGCGGCCCATGGCCTCGGATTCAAACCAAGCCAGGCGCTCCGTGCGCTTGAGCCCGGCCGGAGCGTCGGAAAGCGAGACGGCCTTGCCGGCGCGGATCCAGCACTTTTTGGGGCGCATGATCTTTTTGCCCGCAGGCGTAATGTCGGACCAGCCGCAGATGGCGAGCGGGTTGACGGGCGCCTTGCCCATCTGGGCGATGAGTGCAAAGCCGCCGTGGACCTCGGGCTTGATCTCGCGCGAGCGGATGCGCGTGCCCTCGGGGAAGATCAGGACGTCCTCGCCGCGCTGCAGCGCATGTTGGGCGGCTCGCAGGCATTTCATGTCGGCGGTGCCGCGCTCGACGGGAATGCCGCCCACGCGGCTAAAGGCCCAGCGCACGATCTTGGTCTTGGCGAACTCAGATTTAAAGATGGGTCGCACGCGGCGGCCGCCAAAGAACAGCGCCGTCTCCACGGCCAGCACCTCGGCCATCGAGGTGTGGTTGCAGATGACCACGCTGCCGCGGCCTTCCTGGCGCTCAAACAGCAAGTCGGCGTCCTCCACCTTCCAGCGCCACATGAGCTTGGAGAAGACCCACAGGATCGCCATGACCACGACGACGGTGCTGCGGATGAGTGCCGGGAACTCGGCGTAGGGGGCGTTGTAATAGTCCTCGGGCGTCTGCTTAAACAGGCGCATGGGCTACCTCCTTTGGTTGATGAGGTCCTCGATTATCGAGACGACCTCGTCGATGGTGTGGGCGGTGGAGTCGACGTGTACCGCGTCCTCGGCGGGCACGAGCGGCGCGACCTCGCGGCTGCTGTCGAGCTTGTCGCGCTGCTTGAGGGCGTCGAGGGTCTCGTCGACCTCGGCCTCGAGCTGCTCTGAGGTGAGCGGCTGGGCGTCGTTTTGGTGACGCTGCAGCACACGGCGGCGGGCACGCTCACGCGGGTCGGCGGTCAGGAAGACCTTGACCTGCGCGTTGGGGAACACAACGGTTCCGATGTCGCGACCCTCGGCCACAATGTCGCGGTCCTCGGCGGCGCGGCGCTGGTGGATGAGCATGGCGGCGCGCACGCCCGGGTAGGCCGAGACCTTGGACACGTTGGCGTCCACCTGCGGGGTGCGGATGGCGGCCGATGCGTCATGGCCGTCGATGGTCAGGCGCGTGTCCTCGCCGGTGCCGTTGGTAAAGCGGATTTCGATCTGCTCGGCGAGGGCGTCGATGGCCGCCTCGTCGTCCAGATCGATGCCGCGGTCGAGGGCGGCGAAGGTGACGGCGCGATACATGGCGCCCGTGTCGAGCTTGTTAAAGCCAAGCTGGCGGGCGATCTCCTTAGCGATAGTGGACTTGCCGGAACCGGCGGGGCCGTCGATGGCGACGATCATGCAATGCTTCCTTTCGGTGGTTGACGTGCTGGTATGATGCGCGAGAGCTGGGGCGAGGCGGGTTGCCTAGCCGGTGTAGCGCTCGCGGTAGGTGTTGCGCTTGGGCGCGGAGCCGTGGCTGCCGTGATGGCGCGTGCGACTCGCGGGGGTGTCCAGGGGCTTGCCGCCGCGCTTGGCGCTGGCCTGTTTGGGCGGAATGCCGCCGTCCTTGAGGATCTGAACCTCGTGGTCGGTGAGCTCGCGCCACGAGCCTTTGGCCACGCCCTCGAGTTCCAGGCCGGCAAAGTTGCAGCGATGCAGGCGGATCACCGGGTGGTGGATCTTACTCAGCATGCGTTTGACCTGGTTCTTGCGGCCCTCGCGGATGATGACCTCTACAGCGGTGGTGCCGGGTTTGACGCCCTGCGGCGCCACGGTCTCGGCCTCGCGCGCAGAGATAATGCGGCAGATGGCCGGCTGGCACAGGCCATCGTCGAGCTCAATGCCGCGGCGGAGTGGTGTGAGGTCGCGGTCGGTGAGGTAGCCGTCCACGAGTGCCTGGTAGGTCTTGTAGACGTGCTTGCTGGGGTGCAGCAGGTCCTGCGACAGGTCGCCGTCGGTGGTAAAGAGCAACAGGCCCGTGGTGTCGCGGTCCAGACGCCCAACCGGGAACAGACCCGGAAAGCGGTCACGCGGGACCAGGTCGGCAACACAGGGGCGCTCCTGCGGATCGCTCATGGTGGTGAGGTAGCCGGTCGGCTTGTAGAGCATCAGGTACACGGCGCCTTGGTTGAGCTTGACGAGCGTGCCGTCGACCTCGATGTGGTCGCGGTCGACATCGACCTTGGTGCCCAGCTCGGTCGCGACCTCGCCGTTGACGGTCACGCGGCCGGCGGTCATCAGGTCTTCCGAGCCGCGGCGGCTCGCCACGCCCGCGCGCGCCAGAAAGCGCTGCAGGCGCATGGTGTGTGGGTAGACAAGCTGGGCGTCGGACGCGGTTGCATCCGCGGCGCCGGCGACGCGCGTCTCCCCTGCTTCGTTAGTTCTCGTCATGCATATCCTCCGAGGCCTCGTCGACGACCAGGGTGTCCTCGCCCTCGACTGCCTCAATATCCTCAACATCGGTATCGATCAGTTCGCGCTCTTCGTCCAGGTCCTCGGCCTGCTCCTCGAGCGTGGACTGAATGCTGCGGCCGCTCAGGCGCTCGCGGATAAACTGGCGGGACTGCTCATCGGGGGCAAACTGCTCAAGATCGGGCAGGTCACGGGTGGAGCGCAGACCGAACTTCTCAAGGAAGGCGTTGGTCGTGCCGTAGATGATGGCCTGACCGCGTTGGGGGTCGCGGCCGAGTTCGCGCACCAGGCCCTTGTCCACGAGCGAAGCGATGACGCCGTCGGAGTTGACGCCGCGGATACCCTTGACCACCTCGCGCGTGACGGGCTGGTGGTAGGCGATCACGGCGAGCGTCTCGAGTGCCGCCTGCGACAGCTTTTGCGTGTCCCAGCTCAGCACATAGGCCTCGACCACGTCGTGGTAGGCGGGATGCGTAAACAGGCGCCAGCCGCCGGCGACCTCGCGCAGCTGGAAGCCGCGGTTGGTCTCCTCGTATTCAACCTTGAGCTCGGCGAGCAGCGACGCGCACTCGCCAGGGGCAATGTCGAGCGCGTTTGCCAGCGCAGGCGCGCTCACGGGGTCGCTCGAAACCAGCAGCAGCGCCTCGAGGGCGCCTTTGTGGCTGTTTACCTCCAGCGTGGAAAGGGTTGACATGGTTGGCCGCTCCTATTCGGTGAGCTCGGGGCCCTCGCCGGGCACGTATGCCTCGGCGCCCTCGACGCGGTTGATTTGAATGGTTCCAAAGATCTCGTCCTGGCTCAGCGTGAGCGAGCCGCGCTTGGCGAGCTCCAGCATGGCCAGGAAGGTGACGACGAGCTGCTCGGTGGTGGCGTCGCCGTCCAGCAGCTCGCGGAAGGTGCAGGCTTGGTGCGCCATGGTAAAGCGGTCGACCGAGGCCACGGTCAGGTCGAGCGGCACGCGATGCGGCGCCACGTGCTCGGCCTCCAGCAGGAAGGTCTGACGCTTGCCGTCCAAGTCGGCGCAGATGACGGCCAGGCCGCGCAGAGTGATGCCGGCCAGGTAGTCGGGCATAAGGCCCAGGAACTCGGGGTCGGGGCCGGCCACGCGCGGATGCATGCGGCTTTCGGCCTGCATGCGGGCGCCAAGGGCCGCCGCCGCGCCCTTGAACTGCTTGTAGGCGATCAGGCGCTGGATCAGGACCTCGCGCAAGGCGTCGCCGTCGAGCGCACTGAGCTCCTCAAGGTCTTCGTCGTCCTCGTCATCGTCGATGGTTTTGCTCGGGGCCTCCTGGGGCACCAGCGAGGCGGCCTTAATGTCCAAAAGGGTTGCCGCGACCAGCAGAAAGTCGCTCGCTACGTCCAGGTCCAGCGCCTCGATGCGCTCGGCCTCGGCGAGGTATTGCTCGGCCACCTCGCTAATGGAGATGGCACCGATATCTACTTTTTGGCGGGTTACCAGCTGCAGCAGCAGGTCGAACGGTCCGCTGTAGACCTGCGTCGACACGCGATACGACATCTTCGACCTCCTTTGACGGCGCCTTCGCGGCGCGGTTTGGGTGCATGTTGCGACCGTTTTGCACGGTCGACCTGTAAGTTTACCTTAGATGCCGGCGATTGCGAAGCTGAGCAACTGCTCTGCCAGCGGATACACGGTAACGTCGAAATAGCGGCCGATCACATCGATGCCGGTCCACATGGGCAACAGGTACAGCACCAAGATGAGGATGGGCATTGCATATTGCTGCAGACGGTAGTAGTTGGCGAGCGCTTTGCCTTTGAGGAACGGGACGATAATCGACGAGCCGTCGAGCGGCGGGATCGGGATGAGGTTAAAGAACGCGAGTGACAGGTTGACCACGATAAAGGTGGCGCCGAAGTTCATGATTTGGGACGCCGCGGCAAAGGACATGCTGGTGTAGAGGTTGCCATAGGCCAGGTGCATGAGAGCCGCGGCCAGGCACGCCAGCGCGATGTTCGATGCGGGGCCGGCAGCGCTCACCAGGACCTCGTCACGCTTAGGGTGCTTGAGGTTGTTGAGGTAGACGGGCACCGGCTTGGCGAATGCGAACACCGGGCCGCCGGCGGCAAGCATAAGCAGCGGCAGGACGATGGTGCCAAACGGGTCGATGTGGTTGAGCGGGTTGAGCGAGACGCGGCCGCGCGAACGAGCCGTCTTGTCGCCGAGCGCCCAGGCCGCGGCGGCGTGTGCGCTCTCGTGGATGACGATGCCCACGATGACGGCGACGGCGCTGGCGAGCAAGTTCACGAAGTAGCTGCTGGACATGGCGCTTCCCTAGCGGACGCGGCGCGAGGCGCGCGTGAGCAGGTAGTCGGCCACAAACAGGATAACGGCGACGATGGCGTAATCCAGGCGGAACACGCCGCCAAAGGGCGACGTGATGACGCCGTAGCCGGCAATGGCGCTCGGCAGGGCGCGCGAAAGCTCGACGACAAAGCCGACGATCTGCAGTTTGGCGGTCAGTCCGCTAAAGCACAGCAGCACGGTCATCGCGCTCATAAAGATGCCGCAGATGCGACAGGCGACGGCGATGATGCTCATCGCCACGGCAGCGGCTTTACGAGAGTTCACGCGCGGTCTCCTCCTCGATCTGGGTGGAAAGCTCGAGCCATTCGTCCTCGAGCTTGGGCAGCTCTTGCTTAAGCCCGTTATATTCCCCCAGTGCGGCATTGAACTTATCCTGATCGGCATAAAGCTCTTCGCTTGCCATCAATTCCATAAGCTCGTCATAGCGGGCACGCTTTTTGTCGAGCTCGGCCTCGATCTTCTTGAGCTGGTTGCGCACGCCCTTGAGCTTTTTGTTGAGCGCGGCTCGAGCCTGGGCCTCGGCGCGCTTCTGCTCCTTGGTCTTTTTGCCCTCAGCCGGCTTGGGGGTTGTGGCGGGGATGTTGGCCTGGGCGACGCTGGCGGGCTTGGTGCTCTTGCCTGCGGACGCCGCGTTCTCCCCTGCCGCCTCGGCGGCGGCGCGGGCTGCGAGGTCCTCGCGCTTGTAGAGGTAGTAGTCGTAGTCGCCGTCGTAGACCGTGACCTTGCCGTCGCGGATGTCGATGACGCGGTCGGCCACGGCGCGCACCAGGTGCTCGTCGTGGCTGATCAGCACGATGGTGCCGGGGAAGTTTTGCAGGGCGTTCTCGAGCATGTCCACCGAGTCGATGTCCAGGTGGTTGGTGGGCTCGTCCAGGCACAGGAGTGCCTCGGGGGCCACGAGTATCTTGGCCAGTGCCAGACGCGCCTTTTCGCCGCCGGAGAGGACGCGGACCTGCTTTTCGATGGAATCGTTGTCGCTAAAGAGGAAGGCTCCCAACAGGCTGCGCTGCTGCGGCACGGTCCACTTGGGCGTTACGGTGTCGATCTCTTGCAGGACGGTGTTGGACTCGGTCATGCCCTCGAGCGCGTGCTGTGCGTAGTAGGCAACACCCACGTTGGTGCCCAGGTCGCGGGTGCCGGTGGTGGGAGGCTCCAGGCCGGCGAGGAGCTTCATGAGCGTGGACTTGCCGGCGCCATTGGGGCCGACGAGCGCCACGTGCTCGCCGCGGTAGAGCTTAAGGTCGATGTCGCTGTAGATGTGCTTGTCGCCGTAGGACTTGGATACGCCCTCGAGGCCTACGACCATGTCGCCGGAGCGCGGCGGGTCGGGGAACTTAAAGTCGATGTGCTTGTGGCCCTCGGGCAGGATGACGAGCTCTTTTTTGATCTGCTCGATCTTGCGGATGCGCTCCTGTGCCTGGGCGGCCTTGGTGGGCTTGTAGCGGAACTTGTCAACGAAGACCTGCATATGGGCAATGTCGCGCTCCTGGGCGGCACGCTTGGCGCGCATCTGCTCCAGGTTGTCCTCGCGCTGCTTGAGGTAGCTGCTGTAGTTGCCGGTGTAGGTGGTCACGCGGCGATTCTCGAGGGCGGCCACGTGGTCGACGCAGGCGTCCATGAAGGCGCGGTCGTGGCTGACGATGAGGACGGCGCCGTCGTAGCTGGCGATAAAGCCACGCAGCCACTGGACGCTTTCGAGGTCTAGGTGGTTGGTGGGCTCGTCCAGGAGTAGCAGGTCGGGGTGGCGCAGGAAGAGCTTGGCGAGCGCAATGCGCATCTGCCAGCCGCCCGAGAACTCGGAGCACGGGCGCTCAAAGTCGGTGACCTTAAAGCCCAGGCCGGACAGGATCTTGCGGGCGTTGCTCTCGAGCTCGTAGCCGCCCAGGTGCTCAAAGCGGTCCTGGACCTGGCCGTACTCGTTAAGAAGGGCGTCGACATCCTTGCCCTGCTCAGAGAGCTCGGTGATCTGGGCCTGCAGCTCGTTGGCGCGCTCGCCCATGCGGCGGATTTCCTTGGCGGCCGCCATGACCTCGGCGAGGATGGTAGTGTCCTTGTGCTCTAGGTTGGTTTCCTGCTCTAGGTAGCCCACCTGGCAGTCCTTGGCGTACTGAACCTGGCCGGCGTCGGGGCTGTCGATGCCCATGATAATCTTGAGCATGGTGGTTTTGCCGGCGCCGTTGGGGCCCACGAGTGCGAAGCGCTCGCCGGGGTTAATCTGGAAGGACGCGCCGCTAAAGAGCACGCGCGCGCCGAAGCTTTTTTCGATCTTGTCGACCAGAAGGATCATGGTGCCGCCTTTGACCTTGTGTACTTATATGAAAAAAGGCCCCAACTTGCGTTGGAGCCTCATTCAATGCTCGGGTGGAGACGAGGGGGATCGAACCCCTGACCTCTTGACTGCCAGTCAAGCGCTCTCCCAGCTGAGCTACGCCCCCGTGCGAAGAAGTACTATACGGGAACTCGGACGACGATGCAAGGACAATTTCAGAAAAACTTTCTGCGGCGCGATCGCGGGACGGCGGGGCGCACTCAAGAACGAGGGGCACGCGACGCCCGATCCGGCCCGCTGGGCAGCGTATTAATGTGGGCAACCTAGCCGATAGCGGCCAAATATTGCTGTCTTTGAAAAAAGAACAGGCCAGACATGTTGCCTGACCTGTTGAAAATCCTGGTGGGCCCTCCGGGATTCGAACCCAGAACCCAGGGATTATGAGTCCCCTGCGCTAACCGTTGCGCCAAGAGCCCTTATAAGTGATGAACACACACAGCCTTAGTAAAGACAATCTAGACAGTTCGCCACGACGAAAAATACTACCATGCGATGGATGCTCATTCAACGCACGATCTTTCTCGTTGCCGTCAACGAAGTAGCAATTACTGATATGAAAAAAGGCCCCAACTTGCGTTGGAGCCTCATTCAATGCTCGGGTGGAGACGAGGGGGATCGAACCCCTGACCTCTTGACTGCCAGTCAAGCGCTCTCCCAGCTGAGCTACGCCCCCGTGCGAAGAAGTACTATACGGGAACTCGGACGACGATGCAAGAACAAATTTGGAAAAACTTTCCGCGGCGGCGATGCCGCCGCCCCCGCGCGCAGCACGGGGGCCAATCGCGCGTCCCGAGTCCCGTCCGTCCTACCCCCGGGGCCCATTATCGGGACCGATCGCGAGCCGCCCCGCCCCGTCGCCCCAAAACCAGGCCGGTTTACTACGATGATTCCGGGATGGCCGACCACACCCCCGTTTTCACCAATGGGGCAAGCGCCCTACCTGCGGTTTCGTAAACGGGAAATGAGGCGTGCTCGAGGGTCGCCGATTCATCGTAGTAAACCGGCATAGTTTTGAAATGACACCAACTCGCAAACATCATTTTGAGGTCCAAAACGAAACTAATTGATAGGCTAGATGCCAATTTCAAGCCAATTGCAAAGAACGTTGGCGCGCAGCCTTGTTTCCGCGCGCCGCATTGCCTCGGTTTTCGGTTTGTATCGCAACTCAAGACGATCGCATACACTTCGAATGATGGTATTAAGCTGATTGCGATCGTTAAGCATGTCGTGAGTCACCAAAAAGACGTCATATCCCATACTTTGCAAGGCTGTCATTCGGGTGGCGTCATGGTCGAGTACCGCGCCTGAGCCATGAATTGCCTCGCCTTGAAGTTCAATGATTACCGCCTTCATCGTCAATGGGTTTACGATCACAATGTCGCCGTAACATACTTTTTGGCCTGCTATCTGTTGCGCAGAAACCGACAGCGGCGTTAGATCATTGACGTATATATTCTCGAAGCCTGCTCCCCCGAACCGCCTAGGCCGGCTCAACAGCATGATTCCAGCAACTTCTAATGGGGACGCAGCGATGCCGATAACCTGTTGCGCAGCATCGTAGAATTGCCTTCCCCACATTTCGCTTTTAACTTTTGTTGCGAAGCGTCGTAGCTCCTCAATCTCAATTAGGGGTTTTCTCATCCAGAGAGATGTTCCTTTTCCTTTCTGGCTATCTTCGGATTCGCTATTTGCCCGTTCGCTCTGATCGTTCCCGTCATCATTTTGGTGTGTCCTCGCATAGACACGTTTCCATGGGGCCTGATCTTGGGTCTCGTCGAGCTCGAATAACTTATCGGTGCTGGAGCACGGCTCGTTTGCATCTGCCTGTTCAAGAGCCAAATCAACAGTGGCTAATGGTTTGAAAACCGAGAACCAGCCACAAAATTCATACATGGCCAGAACCAGGTCGCTTTGAGAAACATTGCGCGTCATAGTGAACAGCGTGTTAAGAGGGTCCGTGACGCTAAAGCCCATTTCGGTGTCGATAGACACTTTGCCTTTATAGGCATCGTCCCATCGCATGGTATGGCGTATGTCGGAATGCAAATTACTTCGCGTCGATGCGGCGGTAATGATTGGTGCTTTGAGGATATCGGTCACAAAGGGGGCTTGGGCTAGGGCTCGCCAGCCGTCTTCTGGGCTGGGTAGTCGCGGGTAGAGGTCACGTACTTGGGGTGGGCAGCGCCAGTAGCGGAATGCGGTGTTTGCGCAGACGATCTCGTCCATGTTGGTCTCCCCTGGGGTTGGGCGCGGGCTGTGCGGATTGCGGGTGAGGCCGATTATCTATGGGGCCATCATGCGGGTAAGTACCGGAAGCTGGCCAAACGCTGACCAATAGCTTGACGCGTTCGAGCGAAAGACAGCCGCGAGGCACATAACTCGCTGGCACAGACTGTGGGCTAAAGGTCCTCGTCTCCACATTTACGGTCGGATCGCATGGCAAATTCAATGAAAGAACGCATAGGCTTTATACAAAACGCGTGGTGACGTCAGCGCAGGAGTGGCGTGCCGCAAACAATGCTTTTGGGAACTTCGATTGGATTTTGGTGTCAGTTTTGGTGTCACCCTTGGTGTCAAAAAGAAAAAGGCCAGAGGCTTAACACCTCTGACCTGTGCTTTAGATGGTGGGCGATACAAGATTCGAACTTGTGACCCCATCCGTGTGAAGGATATGCTCTACCCCTGAGCCAATCGCCCGTCGCCTTTCGGCAAAAGAGATACTATCATAGCCGCGACTGGTTTACCAAGAACTTTTTGCCCTCGATTTTAAATTCGTGGGCGCGTGCCAAGCCAAGGCAACCAAGGCAACCGGCAAATCTGCAGCTAAACCGCCCTTTATCGCTTAATCCACGAGGTTTCGGGGCGGCAGATAAGTCGCGCGTTGTTGTAGGCCATGTCGAGTGTGAGGCAGGTGCGCGCGGCGTAGAAGCCGTCCTCGCGCTGGATGGTCAGTGCCAGCTCGGGCTTGTCACCGGTCAGGCACAGCGGCAGCAGCAGCTGGATCCGACCGCCGTAAAACTGCGGCACGGCGAGCGTGTAGTTGGCGGCGGCGCGGCGGGCGGCCTCGACGACGGCTCCCTCGAAAGCGCGGCGCAGCAGCAGCGAGTTGCCCTCCCCCATCAGGCTGGCGGGAATTCGCGTCAGGTTCTCCTCGTCGCCAAGAATGTGGTCGATGTTTGAGCGGATGGGCAGGCGGTAGTCAAAGACCAGCTCGGAGG
>CAKUHK010000021.1:0-30149 GCA_934655965.1 uncultured Collinsella sp. | reverse complement strand
ATTAGTAGGAAAGCTTCCACATGTAGCGACGCATGGTCAGCGGGTGCTGACGGGCCTCGGCGATCTGGTTGCCGTACTCGCGCATAACGGCGAGGTGCAGCAGCGGGTTGAAGTAGGTGACAACGCTCGCCGGCACGGCGTCGGCCAGACCGTAGTCCTTGGAGTCGATCAGAGCGACCTTGGCGCCCATGCGCTCAAGGAAGGTGAGGGCGCGGGCGTCCATCGGACGGGTGGCACCATCGGACATGAAGAAGACGTAGGGCTTACCCTCGGTGGAAACCTCGAACGGGCCGTGGAAGTACTCGCCGGTGTTGTAGGCGGCGGCGTCGATCCACTGCATCTCGGTGAACAGGAAGGCGGCGTGAGAGTAAGCCATCTTCTCGGAAGCACCGGAGGCCATGAAGTAGATCATCTCGTCGTCCTTGAAGTCCTCAGCGAACTTCTTGGCGAGCTTCTTGCAGGACTGAGCAGCGTTCTCGCACAGGTCGAAGACGTTGGTGAGGCCGGTGATCATATCCTCGTAGTGATCATAGCCCTCGGTCTGCTGAAGGATCTCGAGAGCAAGAGCGATGGCGTAGCCAGGCTTCTCGGCCTTGGCGGCATAGTTGGCGTGGAAGCCGTGGACGATAACGTGGTCAGCGTCGACGGTCAGAGCGGAGCCAGCCTTGTTGGTGAGGGAGACGACCGGGCAGTTGTGCTTCTTGGCGGTCTTGTTGGCCTCGACGGTCTCGGGCGTGGAGCCACCGAGGGAACAGGTGATCACGAAGGTGTGCTCGTTGACCCAGGAAGGCGTGTCGTAGTTGAACTCGTTAGCGGTGAAGATCTGAACGTTCAGCTTGTCCGTGTTGTTGGCCAGGAAGTACTTGGCGGGGTACAGGTCGGACATGGAAGCACCGCAGCCGACGAAAGCGACGCTGTGGATCTCGTGGTTGGACAGGACGTCAGCGACGATCTGCTTAGGGAGGTTAAGGTCGATCTCGTACATCTGACACATTCCTTTCGATTTTTGCGGCGCCACATTGCCGGACGCTCGCAGGGTTACCGTGATTGGGGCCGAGTCGCCAGCCCGTTGAGGATGTGACATGAGGGACTGTCCCTTTGTCACGTTTAGGGATGGGAACCTGCCTGGGGTATGGGATGCCAGGCAGGCCCCCGGGGAAAGCGTTTGGACGCTCGGTCGCGACTAGGCCAGGATGCCGGCCGCGGAGAGGGCGATGCCGCCCACGATGGCGATCACAAGAAGCCAACCGGTGTTGACGTTCTTCTTGATGAGCCAGTACATAAGGCCGGTGAGGCCGAGGGAGATCATCTGGGGCATCATGCCGTCCAGGATATCCTGGATAACGACGGTGCCGTCAGCGAACTGCAGCGGGGTGGTGGCGCCGATCAGCGTAGCGATCATGCCGCCCACGGACATAAGACCCACGATGCCGCAGACATACATGAGCTTCTCCATGAGGTCGCCGCCCTGGAGCTTGCTCAGATACTCGTGGCCGCCCTGGTAGCCGATCTTGGCAGCGAACCACGTGATCAGCACGGAGGGAACGATGGAGATGAGCATGGCCAGGATCGGGCCCATGATGGAGCCCTGCTGAGCCAGCTGAACGCCCAGGCCAAAGGCGATGACGCGGATGGTGCCCTGGAAGAAGGAGTCACCGATACCGGAAAGCGGGCCCATGAGCGAGGTCTTGACCGCGTTAATCGAATCGGGGTCGAAGTTCTCGGGATCCTTGGCGTACTCCTCCTCCATGGAGGCGGCGAGGCCCAGGACGAAAGCGCTCGTCTGCGGGGTGCAGTTGTAGAACGCCATGTGACGGTGGTAAGCCTCTTTCTTAGCAGCGAGCTGCTTGGGATCGGACTCGTCCGGATAGAGGCGATCGAGCGTGGGGACCATGCCGTAGAGGAAGCCCATGTTCATCTGACGCTCGTAGTTCCAAGAGGCCTGGATGGCCCAGGAGCGCCAGAAGAACTGGCTGACCTTCTTGTTCAGGGACACGTCCTTGGTTGCGGTTGCCATAGTGTGTTCCTCCTTAGTCTTCGTCGTCTTCGAGCGGATCGTAGTCGGAATCGACACCGGCGGCTGCATGGGAACCGTTGAACTTGAAGCCCATGAAGACGATAGCCAGGCACACACCGATCAGAGCGACCGCGATGACGGACAGGTTGAGGTAGGCGGCGAGCAGGAAGCCGATGAACAGGAACGGGGTCATGCCCTTCTTGATCATCATGGTGAGCAGCAGGGCCAAGCCGTAGGCGGTCATGATCTTGGTCGAGACGTTCAGACCAACGGACAGCCACTCGGGAACCATGTTGACGATGGCCTGGACCAGGTCGGTGCCGACGAAGACGGCCAGGAAGATCGGCAGGAAGTACATGATGGCGTACAGACCGGAGCCGGCGCAGATGTGCATACGGTAGGCGGTCTTGAACTTGCCGTTATCGATCGCGTTATCGGCCACATGGGTGAGGGCGGCGATGATGGAACGGAAGACAATGCCGAGGAGCTGACCCAGGACGGCGACCGGGATGGCGATCGTCATGGCGGTCTCGGCGGAAGCATCGGTCAGACATGCGAAGGCAGCGGCCACGATGCCGCCCAGGACCATATCGGGCGGAACGGCTGCGCCGACCTGCACCAGGCCCATGGACACGAGCTCGACGGCGGCACCGACGGCAAGGCCGGTGGGCACATCGCCCAGCAGCAGACCGACGAGCGTAGCGCCAACGAGGGGCTGCTCGAAGTTAAGACGACCGAGCAGGCGGGAGTCCCACATGCAGAACACGCCGACGAGGCCGACGAGCACCGCACTGATGAACGTATTCATACCCTTCTCCTTTCAGTCAGGCAAAAGCCTGGTTGATTACAGCTTGGCGTCGATGTCGACGCTCTGATACGTGGGGGTCTGCTGAACGTAGAGCTTGATGCCCATGTCGAGCAGCTGGTTGACGTCGGCCTTCTGGGTGGCGTCGAAGAAGACGGAGCTGTCCTTGCCGCCGATCTGGTCGGCACCGTCATGGTTGGCGGTGGCGCCCAGGTTGATGGCGTCAAGCTTGTAGCCCTGGCAGAACTGCAGCATCTCGGCAGTGTTGCCAAAGACGAACATGACGCGCTCGCCGAGGGTGTTGAGCTTGTCCATCTTGGCAAGGGCACGCTCGACGGTGAAGACGTTCAGGCGCACGCCCTGGGGCTTGGCAAGCTTAAGAGCGCCCTTCTTGATCTCATCGTTGGCGGCAGCGTTGTCGACGACGATGATTCGCTCGGCCTGAACCTTGGTGGTCCAGGTAAAGACGACCTGGCCGTGCAGCAGACGGTAGTCAAGACGTGCGAGGACGATCTTGGCGGGACCGGCGTTGTGACGGGCGGCCTTGGCCTTCTTGGCGGGTGCTGCGGGAGCAACCTCGACCGGGGCGTTGGGGTTGGTCAGACCGGTGCGGGCCTCGTTGATGAGGGCCGCGAGCTCGGCGCCCTTGACGGGGGCGGGGCTCAGAGCGAGCGTGAGCGCCAGCGGGATGTTGAAACCGCTGATAACCGTGAACTTCGTGCCGTTCTTGGAAAGCTCGACCATGTTGTTGTTGACCGAGCTACCGAGCATATCGGTTAGCACATACACGGTGTCGTCCGCGTTGAACGTGGCGATCATAGCCTCAACCTTATTGGTGATGGGCTCCTTGTCGTCACGAGCAAGCGACACGACGTGGACGTTCGACACGTCGCCGAGAACCATCTCGAGCGTGTCTTTGGCGCCTGCGGCCAGGCCGCCATGAGATGCGAGAATGATTTGATTCATCTTGCCTCCTCCTTTTCGTTATGGTCATTATAACGTCTTATACGTTGCTTATATTGCTAATTAGTATAAAGACCGTTCGCGGGTAAAAATCGACCGTTTACGGGTTTAACGTACTTGAAACGTTGGTGTTGGTTAGCGAGCCTTGGCTGGATACGCCGCGATCCAGGCCTCGGCATTGGCCCCTATCGCACGAAGTACCAGGGGCTTTCCTGAACATTGGTCTGCAGCGTAATGCCCGTGCGCTCGGTAAACAGATCCATGTCCTGCGATTTTTCCGTCCACCACGCGTTGGGCTTAAAGGTCATACTCTCGACAATATGTTTGACGATGACGCCGTTGCGCAGCTTGGAGAAGTCGGTGTTCATGATCAGGATGGACATGAGCACCAGTACGATGCCCAGGACCTTGATCGCGCCGGCGGACTCGGCATAGATACCAATACCGACCAGGACGGTCGCCACGGTTTCGAACGAAGCCACGACCGGCACCTTCGACGTCTCAAGATCCATCGAAAGGCCCTGCATATAGAAAATGTACGCAAGAGCCGTAGGAATAAAGCCAAAGCCTGCGAACAGCAGGATGAGCTGCGGGGACATTGCCGCAGCCACATCGGACCACGGGGCCGAAAGCACTGCCATAAAGCATCCGCCAAAGACAAAGCCCCAAAACGTGACGGCCAGCGGATGCAGCGTCTTGGTGGCCATGCGGCTAAACACCGCCAGCAGCGCACCGCAAAGTCCGGCGATCACGCCCGACACAACACCCCATACCGAGAAATGGAAACCGGAAAGATCGCCACTCGTCACCGCAAGCACGCAGCCAACGATGTTAAAGACGATGGCCACGAGCTTGTTGGGGGTCACATCCTCGCAATAAAGCACACGGCCGAGCATGACGCCAAACACCGGCGAGGTGTAGAGCAGCACCGATGCCGTGGACATGCCAACCTCGCCCATGCACTCGTAATAAAGCGTGTTAGCGGTGGCGAGGCCGACAATGCCAAGAAGCGCGCAGGGAACAAGCTCTTTAGGACTTGCTTTGAACAGCGCCATAGGACCCGAGGCCTTTCCCTCACGAGCACCTCCCTGGCAACCCATAAATGCCAAGACCGGAGCCATTAAGATGGCACCCGACAACAGGCGAAAGGCCGCCATGCTCTGAGACGAAACGCCCAGGGCCGATATGCCGTTGACAAAGATTCCGATGGTGCCCCACATAAGCGCGGCGATCAGCACCAACGCGTAGCCCAGATTGCTTTTCTTCAACGCAGCCTCCTTGGCATGTTTCCAGTATGTTTCATGCTACGTTATAGTCGTTATATACATTTATCAAGACCGAAATCGGCGAACGGGGAAATGATCCGTTTTCCTCCGTCCCCAACGGATCATTCGGCAGCGCCGATGTCTTGGCAATGTCAGCGAGCGCCCGTCATTTGAGCCAAGGTGCCGTGAAATGAGAAGGCGCTGACCTTCTGGTCGCGCCTTTGAAATTGAACGGCAGATTGGCCAAATGCCGGGCGCGCAGCGTCGGCCGGTCCGCCGTTCGTTAGAACGGCGGAACTAATATCCCCTAGTAATCGAGCTTCCACATGTAGCGGCGCGTCATGTAGTCCTTGTGGGTGACGGCGGAAAGCGCACGCATGTAGACGTTGTTGAGGATCGGAGCGAAGATCAGGTGGTTGAAGTACTCGCTCACGCTGTCCTTGATGTCGTTGAGGCCGAGCTCCTTGGCGTCGAGCTGATAGACGCGCTCACCACCGTACTGGTTGACGAAGCGGATGCCACGCTCGTCGTTGCAGCGGCTGCGACCGACACTGATGAGCTGGAACAGCGAGGTGCGCTTGTCCAGGATCTCGAAGGGGCCGTGGAAGAAGTCGCAGGTGTTGATGGTGCAGGAGTCGATTTGCAGCATCTCCTGAACGTTGCAGATGCTAAAGACGTAGGCGGCACCAAAGAGCGGACCCTGAGCCATCACGTTGATGCAGGGCTTGTCGGCGTTCTGCTCCGCCCACTTGGCGGCCAGCGGCGTGGTGTACTCGACGGCCTTGCGGTAGATGGGATCGACCAGATCGAAAGCGGCCATGGCGGTCTCGTACTCGGCATAGCCCTCGGTCTGCTGCGTGAGCTCCATGGCGATCATGGTCACGACGGCAGAGTTGGTGCGGCCCATGCAGGACTCGTCGACGGCCAGGCTGTCGTACTGGATCTTGTAGTCGCAGACCTCGGTGAGGGCGGACTCGTCAACATAGATGGCGATGGTGCTGGCGCCGTGGTCCTTGGCGACCTGGGCGGCAACGATGGTCTCCTTGGTGCCGCGCATGGAAACGACGACGGCCAGGGTATTCTCGTTGACGTAGGCCGGGGTGGCATGCACGAACTCGTTGCTGGTGTAGCTGGAGCTCACGACCTGCGTGGCCTCATGCTCCATAAAGTACTGGGCAGGATAGTTGCCGCCGTTGGATCCGCCGGCGCCGATCCATACGACGCGCTTGATGCCGCCCTTGCCTGCCTTGTCAGCCAAAACCTGGGATACGACGTCCTTAACCTGTTCCTGAGTAGTCATCGTGCATCAGCCTTTCTTCTCGTTTGATGCTGTCGATGGCATACAAGTTACATACATGTTTTGGCGATGTCGACTAGTTGTATGCTATATTTGTCTTAGAAATTTTGCTGGCGTGATTCTCATCAATCAATTACCAGCGGTTTTGTTGTCATGTTAGATACATGCTTGGTTAGGTAAGCATACAAGTTAGGTACAGGTTGGTCGCATGAGCACTTCGTCGAAAAAGAACTTGGCCCAATACGAGCGCCTGGCGGGCACGCTGCGCGACCGCATCGCCGCCGGCACCTACGCACGCGGGGACAAGCTGCCATCCGAGATGGAGCTTATGGACGAATCGGGCCTGTCGCGCAGTACCGTGCGCCACGCGCTTAAAGTACTGGTCGATGAAGGCCTGGTGCGCACCGAGCGCGGGCGCGGCGCCTTTGTGGCCGACACGCCCGAGGTGCACGAGAACAATCTGGTGTTTTCGAGCTATACCAAGCAGGTCGAGGGGCAGGGCATGAAGCCTACTACGCGCACGGTGGACTCGGGCTTTGCCAAGGCGGCCGGCAGCGTGGCCAAGTTCTTTGATGCCGCCGTGGGCAGCAAGCTCGTCAAGCTCGTCCGCCTGCGCTATCTGGACGGCGTGCCGCTGTGCCTGGAGACCACGTATCTGCCGCCGAGCTTTGGGGCGCTCATCGACCGCGACATCAACGGGTCGCTCTACGCCACACTGCGCCAAGAGTTCCATCGCGCGCCGGCCCAGGGCCACAAAACCTTTGAGGTGTGCTATGCCTCGCAAAACGAGGCGTTTTTGCTTAACGTCGAGCGCGGGCAGGCGCTGATCCTAATCACCGACTACGTCTACGACACCGACGGCCGTCCACTCCACATCTCCAAGCGCATCCAGCGAACCGACCGCGCCAAATACACCGAACCCATCGGCTAGCGCACTAAACGAGGCGAAACTAACTAATATGCGTTTTACCTGCGGTTTTTATTAAATCTCAAGCCGGCATGGCGCAAATGCCAACATCGCCTGGCAACACGCGCCGCCCAAGCTCAACTGTTCCTGCCCAGAATATCCAGCACCGTAAACCTAAGTGAGTAGACTTTTCGCGACCTGCCAAGCACAACCAAAACAGCCATCTCCGTGACCTGCGGTTTTACTAAAGCAGATACGCTTTGTGCTCGCCTTGCGCCAAAAAGTCTACTCACTTAGCTCGCAAGGTGTCTCGACGGGACGATTCGAGTCAAAAAAGCGTACGAACGCGGCGCTTCTTGCGGCAATTTGATACCGCAAGACAGCCGAAAACCTGTCCCTAAATGGTAGGTTTGAAACCTTGGGCAACAAGTGCGGGGAACCAGGTTGGTTTGGGTTGGTTGGGGACGCGCTCGGCTAGGACCAGCTCCATCCAGCACATATCATACCAGCGACCGAACTTTTGCGCGCAGCGATCGAAGGCGCCCACCAGGCGATATCCCATATGGGCATGGAAATCCTGGCTGTTGTGCGTTAGGTACTCGTCGTCCTTATCGTGCGGCACGGCAATGAGCGCGCACATGTTGGTAATGCCCATCGCGACCAGGCATTGCTTGAGCGCATCGTGCAGCTTGCGCCCCAGCCCACCATGGCGCACATCGCGCGCCAGGTAGATCGACGTCTCGACCGACCAGTCATAGGCTTCGCGGCTGTTGAGTGCACTCACGTAGGCGTAGCCCACTGGGCGCCCGTCCAGCTCCATCACCAAGTACGGATAGCGCTTGAGCGTCTTGGCGATGCGCCCGGCAAACTCCTCAACACTCGGCACCTCATATTCGCAGGTAATGACCGTCTCGCGCACATACGGCTCGTAGATAGCCAGCAGCGCCGGCGCGTCATCGGGCGTCGCCAGACGAATCGTCGGCTCGGACATCTCGGACATACAGCCTCTCCCCCTCAAAAGCAAAGGCTGCCCCACGGCACGTCGCCGGCGCGGGGCAGCCTTCATCATCACATCAACCTATAGGACGGCCGCCAGCGCGTCGATATCCTCCTGCGTGGTCGCCCAGCTCGTGCAAAAGCGCACCACAGTATGGGTCTCGTCGTACTTTTCCCAGTACTCAATCGAGGCATGCTCGCGAATACGAGCCATGTCCTCGTTGGGCAGAATCACAAACTGCTGGTTGGTCGGCGTCTCCAAGAAGAACTGGTAGCCGCGCTCGTGCAGCACACGACGCAGCGCCTGCGCCGTCTGGATCGCCTGACGGCCAATCTCAAAATACAGGCCATCGGTAAAGAGCGCCTCAAACTGCACGCCCGTCAGGCGACCCTTGGCCAGCAGCGCGCCGTGCTGCTTAATGCGCGGGATGGGATGCGCCGGAGCATGCATGCCGCAAAACACGACAGCCTCGCCGCACAGGGCGCCACACTTGGTGCCACCGATGTAGAACACGTCGCACAGCTGCGCCAGCTCGGGCAGGGTGATGTCGCACTCGTCGGCCGCCAGCGCATAGGCCAGGCGGGCACCATCCACAAACAGCGGAATCTCGCGCTTCTGGCACACCGCATGAATCGCCGCGAGCTCGGCCTTGGAATACAGCGTGCCGTATTCGGTCGACAGACTCACGTACACGGCACCCGGGAACACCGTGTGCTCGTAGCTCTCGTTCTCGTAAAACACCTGGATATAGTTCTCGAGATCCTCGGCGTGCATCTTGCCCTCGTAGCCGGGGATGGTGAGCACCTTGTGGCCGCCAAACTCGATAGCGCCAGCCTCGTGGCAGGCAACGTGGCCGGTCTCGGCGGCAACGACGCCCTCGTACGGAGCGAGCAGCATATCGATCACCGTCGCGTTGGCCTGCGTGCCGCCCACCAGCAAGAACACATCCGCGTCCGGCGCCTGGCAGGCCTCGCGGATAAGTTGCTTGGCACGCTCGGTGTGCGCGTCGGTACCGTAGCCGGGCTGCGGCTCCATATTGGTATCGACGAGCGCCTGCAGCACCGCCGGGTGTGCGCCGTGGGAATAATCGTTGTTGAACGCGAGCATGGCAATCCTCTCTTACCGGATATCGGCCAGATGATTCAGGTGGAGCTATTGTACGCCGTGCGGATAGGCAATGTGCGCGGCAAGACACTCGAGTGCCAGCACCAGGGCAAAGCCGCAGCTCACATCGGTCAAAAAATGTGCGCCGATCACGATGCGGCCAAAGGCGACGAGTGCCGCGACCACAGCCGCGACCCAAAAGACCACGCGGCGACGCGAAGGCTTTTCCTTAAAGGCGGCCGCGGGAAGCCCGGCAAGCATAAGGCCGATCGCTGCGTGTGCGGTGTGGCCGCTCGCAAACGACTTAAAGCCGTCCTTGATCACGCCGGCGGCGATATAGGTCCACTTGTCGGGATTGCCGATCACCCACCACGGCTGAAAATTGAGCCCCGGCGTGACCTCGATCACGCGCATGCGCGGGCGCGACCACAGCGGCTTGACGATCACGTTGAGGATGATGGCCTGGGCGACCCACACGGCAAGCACCATCAACGCCCAGCGTGTGAGCTCGTCGGGCGAGGTTTTGCGCGTAAGGCGATAGACAATCAGGTTGGCGGCGATGACCAGCACAAATGTCAGTACCAACTGGACCGCGACGAGCTTGCCGCCAACCCGCAGGGACGAGATGATCTCGTAGCTGGCCAGGCCGACGTTGACGAGGATGCCGAGCACGGCGAGCCATTTGCTCCCCCTGGAATCGGGACGCACCGCGCGCACGAGCATGACGCCCGCGATGCTCGCCGTCAGCTCGAACGGCAGCTCGCCGGCGGCTTCGATAAAGCGTCCGTACATGCTGGCGATGTTGAACAGCGCACTCGAGATTTGGTAATCGAAGAAGCTGCCCACGCCCAAGCAAAGGGCGAGGACAACCGCGATGATGGCGACATCTTTCTTATAGATGTATCCGAACATGCTTTCCTTTCGATGGGGTCAGATTGCCCAAATGGGGCGTTTGCAGCGTCGACCCGTTAGTCGTCATCACTGGCACCCAGCTGCTGCAGCAGCATGAGCGCTGCTGCCACCGAGCCGGTGCCGTCGTTGGCGTCGAGGCCGCGACCCAGGCCGCTGCCCGCGCCAGCACCCGCCTTGTAGGGCACCGACAGCTTGCGGCTCTTGGGGAAGTTCACCGCGCCGTACCGGGTCTTAAACTCAAAGGCCACCTTCTTGGGCACATCGACGCCCAAAAACGTGATGCGCCCGCCGCTGAGCGTGACGCTCTCGAGCCCCAGACGCTCGCCGCGAATGCGGATACGTGCGCGGTCGAACAAGTTGAGCCCCGCCAACGGCAACTCGCCGTGCGCTGCCTCGGTCTCTTCCTGCACCTCGTCGATGCTCTCCAGATCCTCGGCCGCCGCGAGCTTTCGGTACACGAGCACACGCTGGTCCACCGCCGGCATGTACTCCTCGGACAAGAAGTAGTCGGCAGGCAGGTTAATGCCCACGCTCGCCGCCTCCACGCCGGCGTCGTCATCGCCGCGCGCCTCGGCCACGGCCTGTCCCAGCATCTGCGTAAACAGGTCAAAGCCCACGCTCGACAGGTTGCCGTGCTGCTCGGCACCCATAAGCGAGCCGGCGCCGCGGATCTCCAGGTCGCGCATAGCGATACGCATGCCGCTGCCCAGGTCCTGGAACTCGGAAAGCGCGGTCAGGCGCGCCGTGGCCTCCTCGGTCAGCGGCAGCTCGCCGGGGAACATAAAGTACGCGTAAGCCTGCGTAGCCGAGCGGCCCACGCGGCCCTTGAGCTGGTAGAGTTGCGCCAAGCCCAGGCGCTGCGAGTCCTCGATGATGAGCGTGTTGGCCGTCGCGTTGTCGATGCCGCTCTCCACGATGGTCGTGGCGATGAGCACGTCGATCTTCTTGGTCGCGAACTCGATCATCACGTCCTCGACCTCGCGCGGGCTCATCTTGCCGTGCGCCACGCCCACGCGCGCCTCGGGCGCGGCCTCGTGCACGCGCGCCACGGCGTCGTCGATGGTCTTGACACGGTTGGACACGTAGTACACCTGGCCGCCGCGGCCCACCTCCAGGCGAATCGCCGCGCTCACCACATCGGGGTCGTACTCCCCCACGTGTACGATCACGGGCCGGCGCCCGGTCGGCGGCGTCGTGATCAGGCTCATATCGCGCACGCCGCTCGTGGCCATCTGCATGGTTCGCGGAATGGGCGTTGCCGAAAGCGTGAGCACATCAATCTGCTCGCGCAGGTTTTTGAGCTGCTCCTTGTGCTGCACGCCAAAGCGCTGCTCCTCGTCGATAATCACCAGGCCCAGGTTCTTGGGGTTCACATCGGCCGAAAGCAGGCGGTGCGTACCGATGAGCACGTCAATCGTGCCCTCGGCAAACGCCTTGAGCGCGCGCCTTTGCTGTGCCGGCGTGCGGAAGCGGCTGAGAACCTCAACCTCCAGGCCAAACGGGGCAAAGCGCTCAAAGAACGTCTCGTAGTGCTGCTGGGCCAAAATGGTCGTGGGACAGAGCACCATGACCTGGCGGCCGGAATCCACGCACTTAAACGCCGCGCGCAGGGCGACCTCGGTCTTGCCAAAGCCCACGTCGCCGCAAAGCAGACGGTCCATGGGCTTGGGCGCCTCCATGTCGGCCTTAATGTCGGCGATGGCCTCCAGCTGGTCGCGCGTCTCGTCGTAGGGAAAGCTCTGCTCCATCTCGATCTGCTCGGGCGTATCGGGCGGGCAGGCGATGCCGGTGATCGACGAGCGACGCGTATACAGGTCGACCAGGTCAAACGCCAGCTTTTTGGCATTCTTGCGCGCCTTGTTGGTGGCACGCGTCCAGTCGGCGGTGTTGAGCCTGGTCAGGCGCGGCTTATCGCCGTCGGGGCCGACGTAGCGCGTGATGCGGTCGACCTGCTCCAGCGGCACGTAGAGCTTGTCGCCGTCGGCGTATTCCAGCAAAAAGTAGTCGCGCTCCTTGCCGCCCACTTCCTGGCGCGCGATCTCGCTAAAGAGCGCGATGCCGTGGGTGGCATGCACCACGTAGTCGCCCGGCTTAAACGGGAAGGTGATCTGCGTAATGTCCACCTTGCGGCGGCTGCGCGCGCGGTTGGCGTCCATGCGGGCGTTGAGGTCGGCAATCGAAAACACGGCCAGGTTGGCGTCGGGTACCACCACGCCCTGCGGCAGGGCAGCATCCACAAAGGTCACGCGCCCGCGCGAGATGGTGGGCACGGCGGCGCCGGCGGCGGCCTGGGCGGCGCCGGACACGAGCGACCGGGCGTTGAGTGCATCGGCCTTGCGGTCGCGGATCGAGGCATGGGCCTCCTGGCGAGCAGCGCGATCGGCAGAATCCGCCGCCGCCACGCGCACGCGGTCGCCGATAAGGCCGGCGTTTTCGGGCGCCGCGGTCAACGACTCCTCAAAGGTAATGCCCTCGTCGCCAAAGGTGAGCTCCATCGACTCGCGCGCGCCGCGGTCGGGAATGGCAAACACGCAGGCGTAGCGCTTGCTCACAACTTCCTGGATGCGTGTCATAAAGCGATTGTCCGAACCCGCGATGGCCGGCTGCTCGATCTTGAGCTCGGCGGTCACCGCACCGCCGGCACGGATAAGGCTCACATAATTCAGGCGCTGCTGAGCACCAAAGTCGAGCTGCTGGGCGCGCACGTACAGGCCGTCCAGACGGTCGACCCCCGCCTCGCCGGCACGGGCCTCGATATCCTCGTAGGCGCGCAGGCAATCGTCAAACAGCGAGCGCGGCTCGGACAGCACCACAAGCGCCTTGCCGCTCACATGCGACAGCGGGCTCACGGTCTGGCCGTACATCACCGGCAAAAAGCGGTCGAGCTCGGGCGTGACGATGCGCGCATCCACCATCTCGAGCAGCGCGGCCAGCTTGCTGTCGCTCTGACTGGCGCGATAGAGCGCCACATGCATGTTGTGAACAGCCTCGTCGGTGAGCGCGAGCTCGCGACAGGGGAAGATCTCGATGCTGTCCTCGTTGCCGATGGTTTGGCCCGTGGAGCTCACCATGCGACGGATGCGGTCGATCTCGTCGCCAAAGAACTCGATGCGCACGGGCGCCTTTTCCTGCGCGGGAAACACCTCGACGGTGTCGCCGTGCACGCGGAACAGGCCAGGCGCGTCGGCAGCGCCGGCATTGGTGTAGCCCATGCCCACCAGACGCTGCGGCACCTCATCAAAGGGAATCTCCTCACCCACCGCGAAAGTAGTGGACTCCCAATAGCGGCTCTCGACCGGCGGCACGCAGCGCAGCAGCGCGCGGGCCGAGGCAACCATGATGCAGTTGTCACCGCGCACGATGCGCCCGAGCGCCTCGCAGCGCTGGGCCACCACGGCATCGTCGGGCGCCTGCTCGCGCCAAGGGTAGTCCTTACGCTCAGGAAAGCGACACACGTGCGCCAGGCCCACATAGGCGGCAAGGCTGCGTGCGGCGCGATCGGCCGCGTCCTCGCCACTCACGATGTAGACCGTAGGACGCGGGCGACGCGCAAACTGGGCGGCGGCCATAAGCGTGCGGCCCGACTGCGACACGGCCAGCGTCACGTCCTCGCCGGCATCGAGTCCGGCCTCGACGGTCTGCAGCGCCTCGGCAGTGTAGAGCTGCGCGGCTATACGGTGAATGAGCATGCTGTTCCTCCGGCATTGCAACGCCAAAAGCCCGCCGGGGCAAGCTCGGCGGGTCGTACGTCATAGTTCGTTGGATTTTATGGTACCGCACGGCCGCACGACACAACGCCAAAGCAGCGGCATGCCAAATGTTGCCCACAACGGTTGCACCAACGCGTTTTCCCAGCGTATTGACCCACCGGCTTTTCTTTAATTTGCTGCCTTTCACTACCCTTTTGCACCGCTCACGCCCCCTGGCAAGCATTTCGCTCCGCAAAGCACCTATAATGATCGGTACTTAAGCTTCTTGTCCCATTTTTTTGAAGGGGGGGGGTAATTTTTTATGGCTGATACTCCATCTTGTGCACTGTACGCCGGGCTTAAGTCGCTTGGCCGCATCAACAACGGCTGCGCCGCGCAAATCCTCATGGCCAGCGACGCCCGCTACGGCGGACGTCCCATCTCCGAGCGCCTGACAGTCCCGTCGTTTATCTCACGCGAAATCGTTCATGCCAAGCCCGGCGACCTTCCCGAGCCCCTGTTTGCTCCCTTTGAGCAAAGCGCGCGCCAGATACTCAACCTCATCATGCAAAACCGAGGCTCCGATCCCCAATCGCTGAGCAAGATCGTTAAGCGCTATATGGAATCGTGCGTCCCGGACATGCAGGATGCCCTTACCAACTGCGGCGTCGACGGCATGCTCTTTAGGAACGGCGTCGAGCGCATCGAGACCGCCGACGATAGCGACATTAAAGATCGTCTTTACATCCATCTGGTCTTTTTTATCGTTACCGGCTGCCTTGGTGACCCCGCGCGCGCCATCGAATACACCGAGTCGTTTGTGTCCGACCAGATGCTCTCGACGCTTGGCACCGTCGAGACAACCGTTACCTCGTTTTTCTCGGCCGCGGCACGTCCTACGGGAGATATTCGCCTGGGCCTGCTGCGCGTTGTGGGTAACTCGGCGCGCCCGCCGCTACGTCCCCTATCCATGGACCCGGCGGGCAGCATTATCGGATCGCTGACGGGCGACGAAAACGCCATCACCGACGTCGATTCCGATGTCTCGCGCCAGCACCTGCGTGTTTGGCACCAAGACGGACGCTGGTTTGCACAGGGCCTCGACTCCACCAACGGATCGTTTTTGATCTCGGGCGTCGACCGCTGCCGCCAGCTTATCGAGCCGGCCCGCCGCGACCGCCCCGCGAACTTTGCCAACACCCCCGTCGAGATTCACAACGGAGATACGCTCTGCTTGGGTGCCACGACGCGCTTCTTGGTCATTCGCATCACCGACTAGTCCGCGCACACATCATCGACGCACAAGGTGCCGTTATTTGCATCAATCCCTGCAAATAACGGCACCTTTTCGATTAAGGCAACGGTTGCGCTACCTTTTCACTAACGTTATCGTTATGCATTTTTATCTCGAAAGGATCGCCCCGTGACGTACGACACGGACATGAATATCATCGCGTTGTCCCCCTTTGAGCCAAACGCCATGTTTGCGACCTCCGAAGATCCCGATACCATTCGCCGCTTTACCACCCTGCTGGATTGCGGGGCAGTCGGCGGAGGTTCCCACCATCTTCGCAAGGTCGCCAATACCGAGGGCGAGACCTTTGCACTCAAAACGTTATGGCCTCTCGATAGCCGCGAGGAAAACGGCCCCGCCGTCACCCCTTCGGGCATCAAGACGCTCACCGAGGAGTATCGCAATCTTGCCGCCGTCTCCCTGTTGAGTGGTTTCGCCAAAACCTATGGCTACGGCTATACCGGCAACACGCCGGCCATCCTTATGGAGTGGATCGAGGGTCTGCCCCTTCGCGATGCCGTGGCAGAGCTAACCGACCCCGCCGAGGGTGGCCGTATCCCCGCAAACACCGTCGCAGCCATTGGAAAGCGCCTGGGAGAGATTCTCCTGGGTGCCCAAAAGCTCGATGCGCCGTTTGTGCACCGCGACCTTTCGCTGCGCAACATCATCATTCGCACGACACGTCGGCCTCTTGCCCAGCAAATTGCGCACTGCAGCTTCGATATCTGTCTGGTCGATTTGGGCAGCTCCAGCATCAAGCGCTCGGACCCCTCGTTTACCATGTCGACCGGTATCTGGCGCAACGGCACGCCCGAGTTCGCCCCGCCCGAGATGCTCTCTAGCGACATCCCCGAGCTGGCGCCGCTTCGCACGTCGCCCAGCATCGATACGTACGAGCTGTGCAGCGTGCTCTATACGCTCTATGCCGGCCATACGCCATATCGCTTAAACGAGCATCTGGATCACTCGCCCTATCTGTATAAGATTGAGCACGAGCCCGAGCCACTCGAGGCACGCGTGCCCGGCGACCAAAAGCTCGTCGATATCATCATGAGCGGCATCCACAACGAGCAGTCCCAGCGCGCGCCGCTGTCTACGGTCACGGGAAAGCTCGATGCCTGGATCAAGGACATCGATTTTGAGCCGCGCACGCCGCTGCCCACCCCTGTCGACTTTAGCCAAAAATCAAAGGCCGCTGACGAGGACAAGGCCCAGACGCGCCACTCGGCTATCTCGCGCCGTGCCGCGCTTGCACTTGGTGGCGTCTGCGTTGCCGGCATAGCCGGTTCCGCCATTGCCACAGGATGCTGGGGGCTTATCGACCTTGCACACGGCATCAAGCCGTCGCTCGACGCCTATACCTGGGAAGAGATTGCCCTGATCTCCCGTAAGATCCAAGAGACGTCTTCCATCGAAAATGCGCTCGAGATTGCCCTCACCTACCACCTGGTGGACAGCAACCATTCGCTCCAAAACGAGAACACCAAGACCGTCAGGCTTTCCGACGGAACCAAGGCGCAGGTCCAGATCGTGGGCTTTAAGGCAGACACGCTCACCGACGAGGGCTTTCCCGCGGGCATCACCTTTATGTTCCGCACCCCCATCGCCGTACGTCCCGTAAACGACAGCGCCGCGACGGGCGGCTGGGAGCAATCGTCCCTTCGTGAGTGGCTGGCAGGCGAAGGCATGGCTACACTGCCCTACCCCCTTCATCAGCAGATTCGCTCGGTGCGAAAGCTGACCAACAACACAGGTGCCACCAAAGAAGCCGCTAGCATCACCGTCACCGATGACAAGCTGTGGCTGCCGTCCATGAGCGAGCTTTGCGGCTACCAGGCGCCCGAAACGTTTGCAGAAGGCTTCGAATACCTTTCTGCTCTCTACAGCGGAGAAGGCGACCAGTACCAGCTCTATCGCGAGCAGGGTGTAAGCGGCTTGACCGCCAATAACACCATGATTCGCACCGTCGACGGCAAAAAGATTTGCTACTGGGAGCGCACCCCCAGCGCCGACTGCAGCGAAGGCGCCGACTCGACGCTCTTTAACCGCGTTGGAAAAGACGGCGACGTGTTTTGCTGGGCAACGCCCGGAAACGATCCGGACCAAAAGACCTATGTCCTGCCCGGCTTTTGCATCTAACGCCTCCCCCGGATACCAGAAAGGAGCCTCGCATCATGCGTGCGGAAACACCTTCCGAGGTACTCTTTGATTTCCTTAAATGCGATCTGCAGATCAATAATCGAGAAGCGGCGCGCATCTTGATTTCGGACAAGCCGATGGGCTCCAAACCTGCCCCACGGTTTCGCATTGCAGAGAAGACGTTTCTGTCGCGCCGCGTAGTGCATGTTGTTCCGGGCACCGACAAGATCGATCCCGAGATGTTTGCCGATTTTTCGCAGAGCGTCCAGAACTTGGCAGCTACGGCAAAAGTCGGTAGCGACAGCAGCCCAGCGGCCGCCAACGCCCGCCAGCAGGCTATAGCGGCACGCGCCCTCGAGCGCATGGCTAAGTCGCTGGACTACTGGGGGCTCGACGCCTCTATCCTGCGCAATATCTTTGACCGCATCGCCGTCACGCCGGGTCTCAAGCAAAGCGATAGGCGCCTTCTGGAGCTCCTCGCACTGACGGTTTGCGGATGCCTAGCCGATCCCAATGCCGCGGCCTCCGAGGTCAAAAATTTTTCAATGACGCGACTGGCCCAGACCTTTGGCACACTCGAGACTACCGAGACCGTCCAGACGCCGGAGGCCAGCTGCAAGGTCAACGAGCCGCCGGCAAAACTGGGGCTGCTCAGGCTTGCAAAAGACGGCTCGGCCCTGCCGCCGATTTATCCCTTGAGCCTCGATCCCGAGGGTACGGTCCTGGGCTCGTTCGCGCACGACCGATACACCATCACCAACGTGGGGCCCGATGTATCCCGCCGGCACCTGCGCGTGGCGTTTTCCAACGGCACATGGCTCGCAAGCGGCCTGCACTCCACCAACGGGACCGTGCTGGTGACACGCAGCGGTACGACCACCGTTATCGAAAAGCCTCGCTCACTGCGAACCGCCGATGACAAGGACAAGCAGATCCCCATCCACGACGGCGACCTGCTCAAGCTGGGTGCCTCAACCGAGTTCTTAGTGCTGAAGATTTCCTCGAACGTACGCGCGCTGGCGTAGGACAGAGCTCGCCCAATAAGAATCAACGCAGAAGAGCGCCGCTGCACACATCGCAGCGGCGCTCTTTTGTACAAAGGCGCCCCCGGCCTTACAACCGGGGGCGCCTTATAAAGGGGAAACGAGCTTAAAAAGCTACATTAGGCATTGAAGCGGCGGCGGGTAGCACCAGCGGCGATGGCAGCGGCACCCAGACCGGCGATGATCGTAACCTGAGCGGCAACGCTATCACCAGTGGTGGGGAGGGCAGCCTCGTCGGCCTTCTTCTCGTCGGCCTTCTTCTCGTCCTTGACGGGAGTCTTGGTCGTCGTGGTCGTCGTGGTGGTGGTCACCTGCTGCTGAGTGGGCGCAACATAGAGGACCAGGGAACCCAGAACCTTCTTGGCGGCCTCAAGCTCAGCCAGAGCCTGAGCCTCAGCCTGCTTGGCGAGCTCAAGCTCGGCATAGGCCTCGAGAACATCGCTCTGAGCCTGCTCGTACTTGGCAGCAGCAGCCTTAGCCTCGTCGGACTTAACCTCGGCGTTAGCGTTGGCGTCCTCAAGAGCCTTAGCGGCCTCGTCCTTAGCCTTCTGAGCATCGGCGAGAGCAGCCTGGGCAGCGTTAGCGGCAGCGAGAGCGTTGTTCCAAGCAGCCTTCTTGGCGGCAAGGGTATCCTCGGCCTCGATGGCCTCATTGTCGAGCTTGTTGAACTCGCGACCAAGGCCATCGGCCTTGGTGGTAGCGGCGTTGAGCGCATCCTCGGCGGCCTTAACGATCTGCGGCTTCTTCTTAGCCTCGGCGAGAGCCTCGTTGGCCTTTACCTGCGCATCGATAGCAGCGTCGCGCTCGACCTTGGCATCCTCGGCGGCCTTGGTAGCCTTGAGGGCAGCGTTATCGGCCTCGTTGAAGTCCTTGGCAGACTTGTTGGCCGCTTTCATAGCCTCATCAAATGCGTCCTGAGCATCCTTGACGATCTGGGGCTTGTTCTTAGCGGTCTCCAGGTCGGCGTTGGCCTTCTCCAGCTTGGGCAGCGTACCGTGCTGCCAAGCCTCCCAAGCCTCATCGGCGGCCGTACGAGCCTTCAGGGCCTTGTTGTCGAGCTTATTGTACTCGCGACCGAGATCGTCAGCCTCGCCCTTGAGGGTCTCAAACTGATTCGCAAGATCGAGCTGAGCGGAGACTGCCGCCTTCTCGTCCTTAACGTTGTTGAACGCGTCCGTGTCCTGTGCCAGGGTATTGCGAGCAGCCTCGCACTCTGCGTTCCACTCGTCCAGACGCTTCTGAGCTTCCTGGACAGCCAGCGCCTTATAGCCTGCATCGCGCTTCGCGGTGTCTGCCTCGGCCTGCTTAGTCTTTGCCTCTTCCTTCTTGGCGTCTGCCTCGGCCTGCTTGGCGTCTGCCTTGGCGTAAGCGGCATCAACGTCACCGTGAAGTATGGCAGCACCATTAGCATATTCGTAAAGCTTGTCTGCCTCAGTCTGCAGCTGGTCAGCCTCAGCCTTCAGCTGGTCAGCCTCACCCTGCAGCTGGTTAGCCTCAGTCTGCTTGGCGTCATAAGCGGCCTGGTTCTCGGCGACCTTATTTTTGACCTGGTTCACCATGGCCTCAGCGTTATCAACAGCCTCCTGGTCCTTGATGACCTTGTTGTCGAGCTCGTTGTATTTCTTCATGAGCTCGTCATACTTAGCCTCGTTGGCCTTACGGTTAGCGACGGCAACCTCAGCCTTGTTGGCCTCGGCGAGCTTGGCATCCCACTCGTCCTTCTTGGCGGTGGCAGCCTCCTCGTCATCAAGGGCAGCGTTGTCAAGCTCCTGGAACTTAGCGGCGGCCTTGTTATCGGCATCCTTGGCAGCCTCAACGGCAGCCTCGGCATCCTCAACGGAGGGAAGCTTCTTGGCGGCCTCGAGGGCAACCTGAGCGTCGTTGGCGGCCTTCAGGTCCTTGTTCTTCTTAGCCTCGGCCTCCTTGGCAGTCTGCTCAGCCTTAGCGGCAGCATTGTCAAGATCGCTCCACTCCTGATAGAGCTTATTGACCTTCTCGGTGGCAGCGTCGTAGGCGGCCTGTGCCTCCTCCTCGGAGGTCAGGTTCTTGGCGTTCTCAAAAGCAACCTGAGCGTCGTTCTGAGCCTTTACGGCCTTATCCCACTCGTCCTTCTTGGCGACGGCGGCAGCGCGAGCGTCCTCGGCCTTCTTCTCATACTGGTTCTCGTTGTACTCGGTACCGAGCTTGTCGGCCTCGGCCTTAGCGTCCTCGTAAGCCTTCTGGGCCTCACCCAGAGCCTTCTCGGCGTCCGCAAGCTGATTCTGAGCTGCGTAGACGGCATACTTCGCATCCTCGAGGGCGTTCTGGGCCTCCTGGTTGCCGGCCTTAGCCTCGGCCTCAGCAGCCTTAGCCTCGTCGTAGGCCGTCTCGGCCTTCTCGACGTTGGCCTTAGCCTCGTCGTAGGCCTTCTGGGCCTTCTCGACGTCGGCCTTAGCGGCAGCGATCTCTTCCTTGCTGGCCTGCTTCTGCTCGGCCTTGACGTCGTCGTTGGCGTTGGTGCCGGACTCAGCGAAAGCAGCGGTCTGAAGGACCGGAGACAGTGCGAGGCTGGCGGTAACGGCCATGGTCACCGCGGGCTTAGCGAGGTTGAGCTTGGACTGCGCTTTTTTGTGCGCGGGCTGATACTTTGCCATGTTTTCCCCTTTGTTCAGAAACAGCCCGTCCCGAAAATCGAGACAGATTTACTAATGCATGGTCTATTTAAAAGGGGAAAATCTCGAATTGGTTGCGCAACCAAGCTATATCTAAGGTTTGAGACTTTTTTGCAAAAAAGTTTGCAAAAAGCTATTGCACCACCCGTACGCTGGGGCAAAGGCCTGCCAGCGGGCACTCGTCGCACTTGGGTTTGCGGGCGTCGCGCAAACTGCACGGCGGCCATCAGCACTCGGTCCGGTCACCCAAAACGCTCATGCCCGAACGCCCTCGGCACAAAACAGTCTGAACGGACAGCATCAATTATCAGCTTCCACCTGCGCTACTTTGCAATTATGGCAATTCCTACTTTATAGTTGTGGCAACGTCTACTTTGCAATTATGGTTGTTTTGCCTTGGCGCGGCGCCCCGCCCTTGCAACCTACCCCACCCGTAAGCTGGGACAAAGGTCTGCCAGCGGACACTCGTCGCACTTGGGTTTGCGGGCGTCGCAGATCTCGCGGCCAAAGGTGATCCACTGGTGGTTGACCGACCCCCAGTACTCGTGCGGCAAAATCTTGAGCAGATCCTGCTCGGTCTTGAGCGGCTCTTTGGCGTGCGTCTTGGGACTCAGCATTAGGCGGTGCGCGATGCGGTTGACGTGTGTATCGACCGCGATGCCCTCAACGATGCCGTACCCCACGTTGAGCACGATGTTCGCCGTTTTGCGCCCCACGCCGGGCAGCTTTACGAGTTCCTTCATGTCGGCCGGCACCTCGCCGCCGTAATCGGCAACGATCATCTGCGCGGCCTCCACGGCGTGCTTGGCCTTACTCTTATAAAAGCCGAGCGACTTAATAGTCTCCGCCACATCGGCCACGCTCGCCCCGGCCATGGCCTCGGGCGTGGGCCACCGGGCAAACAGCTGCGGCGTCACCTTGTTAACTTGCGCGTCGGTTGTCTGGGCCGAGAGCAGCACCGCGATGAGCAGCCTAAAGGGATTCTCGTGGTCCAAAAAGCACTCGACCGGGCCATAGCGACGGTTGAGGCGCTCGCACACCTCGATGGCGCGCTCGCGTTTGGCGGCATTGGTCTCGCGTGGCATAACGACTCCTTGGCTCAGCAGCTCAACAAACTCATGCCCACGATTGTCCCACGTCCGGGGCGTTTACGCCTCCAGGAACGCGCCGGTCTGGCGGCTCCACAGGCTTGCGTACTCGCCGCCCGCCTCGACAAGCTGCGCGTGCGTTCCGTCCTCCACGATCTCGCCATCGGCCAGCACCACGATGCGGTCGAGCGCCGCCACGGTTGACAGGCGGTGCGCCACCACGATGGAGGTGCGCCCGCGCATCAAGTTCTCGAGCGCCTCCTGCACCAGCGCCTCGGACTCGCTGTCCAGGGCAGAGGTCGCCTCGTCGAGCACCAGGATCGGCGCGTCGGTGAGGATGGCACGGGCGATAGCCACGCGCTGGCGCTGACCACCCGAGAGCTTAACGCCGCGCTCGCCCACCATGGTGTCAAAGCCGCTGGGCAAGCGGTCGATAAACTCCAAGGCATTGGCCAGACGTGCGGCCTCGCGGATCTGCTCGTCGGTGGTGTCGGGGCGGCCATAGGCGATGTTCTCGCGAATGGAGCGATGGAACAGCAGCGCCTCCTGCGGCACGTAGGCAACCTGGCGGCGCAGGCTCTGCTGCGTGCAGCGCGAGACATCCTGGCCGTCCACGAGCACGCGGCCGCCCTGCACGTCGTCCAGGCGCAGCAGCAGCTTGGTGAGCGTCGTCTTACCCGAGCCAGATTTGCCCACCAGGCCCACGCGCTGCCCCGCCGTCACATGGAGCGTCAGGTCGTCGAACACGCTCTCGCCCGCCGCGGCATCGCGGTACGCAAAGCTCAAGTGCTCAAAATCGATCGCACCCTCGGCCACCTTGAGCTCGGGGGCGTCCTCGTCGTCTGCCACCAGGCGCGGCTCGTCCAGCACGCGCGTCATCTCGGCCGCATCGCCCAGCGCGCGGTTGATGCGCTGCATCATGGAGCTCACGTAGTTCAGACGCATGGTGAGGTTGTACGTGTAGGTAAAGATCATGACGAGTGCACCGGCTGAGATTCCAAACCACGCGTTGCCGCCCGCCACGAATACGCTCACCACGGCCATGGTGATGACGATGAGACCCGAGGTCGTAAAGTTGCGCTGCATCATGGCGTGCATCGAGACCGTCTCGGCATCGCGCGCGGCGCGGTCGGCGGCATCGAACAGGTCGCGCTCAAAGTCCTCGCGCCCGCAGGTCTTAACGGCCAAGATGTTGGTGACCGCGTCGGACAGCACGCCCGATAGCTTGTTTTGCGCAGCGGACGTCGCGGCCGAAAGCGGCATGATGCGCTTGTACATAAGCCAAACGAATGCGATGTAGACAACCATGATGCCCACCAAGATCACGGTAAACGTGGGCACCACCGGGGCGAGCGCCGCCACCGTGCAGATGACCGAGGTGATGGTGGGAATGAGCGAATACACCGTCACGTCCACCAAGCCCGTGTAGCCGCTCATAAAACGGCTCGTCTGGCTCACAAGCGATCCGCCAAAACGGCTGGTGTGGAAGGTCATGGATTGATTGGAGAGCGTGTCGAAGCACAGGCGCGCCAAGTGATAGTTGCCCGCGATCTCGAGCTTGTAGACGGTGTAGTCCTGCAGCTTGGAGAGAATCTGGCCTACCAGATTAACGAGCACGAGCGCCAAGATGTAGGGACCGAAGACCTCAAATACCTGGTCGCCTGCCACGGGACCGGCCTGGACGCGATCGACGATAAGGGCCATCACATAGGTGTTGGCAAACGTGAGCAAAAAGATATAGCCCGCCGACGAGAACACCGAGAGAAAGACGATCAGCGGCTGCGTACGCGTGACGTCCCAAAAACGCCGCAGCGTGCGGCGAACGGTGGAGCGTTTGAGCGGACTGGTGCTTCTCTGAGACATGGACTTCCTTTCGCGTCTGACAGGGCGAAACGCCATTGTTGCACATTGGAGCGCACTCTAGGCAAGCGCGATACGAAAAGCGGCGGGGCGCCCGCATCTGCGCTGGCGCCCCGCCGTCTGTTGTAACTAGTCTTCGTCTTCTTGGTCTGCGAGGATGCCGGCGGACGTGAGCCCCAAAATCTCGTCGGCCTGGTCGGCATCCTCCAGCGCATCAATGTCTTTGAGCTTGCGCTCCATGACGTTGGTACGCGTGGTGATGATGCCCTCGACCGTTTTGCCCGCGGTCTCGATCTGCTGCTGGGCGCGGCGCAGTGCCGCCTGATAGCGCGGCAGTTCGGCCTTGACGGCAGAGAGTACGCGCAGCACGTCGTCGGTGCGCTTTTGCAGCTTAAACGTCTGGTAGCTCATCTGCAGGCTGTTGAGGATGGCCGCCATGGTGCTGGGGCCGGCAACGTTAACGTGATAGTCGCGGCCCAGGGTCTCAATAAGGCCGGGGCGGCTGACGATCTCGGCATACAGACCCTCAAACGGAACGAACATGATGCCAAAGTTGGTGGTCGCGGGCACGCTTAGGTATTTTTCGTAGATGTCCTTTGCCTCGCGCTTGACCATCGCGTCGAGCGTCTTGCGCGCGGCGGCAACGGCATCGGCATCGCCCGACTCCTGGGCGTCGAGCAAATGCTCGTATGCGTCGCCCGGAAACTTAGAATCGATCGGCAGCAGCACAGGGTCGCCCTCGTCCACCGGCAGCTTGACAGCAAACTCAACGCGCTCCGAAGCACCGGGCTTGGTGGCGACGTTTTCCAGATACTGGGCGGGCGTGAGGATGTCCGCCAGGATCGCGCCCAGCTGCACCTCGCCCAAAATGCCGCGCGCCTTTACATTGCCCAGCACGCGCTTGAGGTCGCCCACGCCGGTGGCGATGGATTGCATGTCGCCCAGCCCCTTGTACACGGCCTCGAGCTGATCGCTCACCTGCTTAAACGATGCCGACAGACGATCGTTGAGCGTGCGGGAGAGCTTCTCGTCCACCGTCGCGCGCATCTGGTCGAGCTGCACGTTGTTGTCTTTGCGGATGGCGCCCAGCTGGGCATCGACCGTCTCGCGCACCTTGTCCAGGCGATGCTCGATGCCCTCGCGGTTGGCACCGAGTTGCTGGGCCGTCTCGCGGCGCAGGTCGTCCATGCGGTCGCCGGCCTGCGAGAACTCGCGGGCGATGGTCAGGTAGCGCTGCTGCTCCACGGCGGCGTCGGTCGTCTGCTGCTGCGCGATGGCGTTTGCCGTGCGGCGGGTTTCGGCCAGAGCGACGTTGAGGGCGTCGAGCGTGATGTTAGCCTGCTCGAGCGCCGCCAGCGTTTCCGCGCTGCTGTCGCCACGCTCCCGCAGCTCAGCACGAAGCCCCTTAAGCTGCAGGGCACAAACCACAGCAACCCCCACCGCCACCAAGGCGACCACAACAAGCACAACATCAATAGCAGACATGCATTCCGCCCAACAAACCCAATCGAACACCAATCAAAACCGCGATCAATCTTACCCCGCCTCACGCACCGCGTGTCCGATCGAGCACAGACAAGTCACCTTTGTGCTATGGATACCGGCCCTCTAGGCTTCCCAGCCTGCACGGATGGTTGTTATGACATCGCCCAGGCGCTGGCCGAGGGCCGACAGATGTTGGAGCACTTCGCTGGGCGAGGCGCCGTTGAGAATGCACGTGAGGGCATATGAGGCCAGAAAGATTGCCGCGAGCCCCAACGGGATAAGCACGATCATTGCCAGCGTACGCAGGCGCTGAGACCAGCGACGGCGGTGCGCGCGGCGCTTATCGAACGCAAGCTCTTGCGCATATGAATCTTGCTGTACGGAATAGTTCTCTGGGGCCGCCTCACCCGCAGGCGAAACCGCAGGCCTGTCATTTTGCGCAAGAGCCTGGACGGTTGCCCCTTGCATTTGCATCTCCATAAGCCGTTGCTGTTGGCGCAACATGCGCTCGGCTTGTTGCTGCGGGGTCTCGAGAAACAGATCCATGCTGGCCTCCAAAATCGGAGCATTCGACGCTTACGACCAGCATCCCGCACCACCACGACCGCGACAACGCAATCGCTGGCAATAGCCACAAAGTTTCTTTTGCCCAAAAGCTGTCGAAAAGCTCAACAACTCCCCTACCAGCACTTTCTTTGAGCTTTTTTCGCCAGCGATCTTTCACCCTTCCGCCATCCCGCCAACTGACCAAAACCTGACCAAAAGCTTGACGCAAATTGTGGAGACAGGGACCACAAGCAAAGCGTGACGGCCCCAAACGGAGCAGCCTGGACAGTTAGTTCAGATACGTATAAATCAAACCCCCTCAAATTGCATTCGGGCGCTTCGCTTGGCGCAATTTGGCCCTCAAAACGGGCGCTTAAAGCCCAAAACCAAGCGCCTCAGGTCATCTAAAGACGTCCAACAAGCCTCCGAGGGCTCCAAACCCAGCTATTGAGCCGCCTGAATTATACGTATCTGAACTAACTGTCCACCCCATACAAAAAGCGCGCCCCAAAAGGGGCGGCACACAAACTTCTTATCAGCTTTTCTGCAGCGAGCACGCAACGGCCCAACGCCGGAGCGCGAGGCGGGAGGCCGGGTTGGCTTCCCTCAACGCGACTCTGCGAAGCCGTGAGCGGGGAGGGAGCGCAAGCCGGTCTCCCGCCTCGCGCTCCGCAGCCGGTGAAGGCAGACTACATGCCCGCAAGGCCTCGGGCAGCGGTGGCGCACATAAACGCCAGGGCGAGGATCACGAGTGAGCCGGCGATGTCGGCCAGCACGCCCGCAAAACGGCGCTCGATGAGCCAACTTTCGAAGTGCGGAGCAACATTGCGCCAAACACGCCACAGCAAGATACCCATGCCGATGACACCGGGAATATTGAGCAACAAAATCTCGGAGCACAAAAGACCGATCAGGTTACCGGCGACAAACCCCGCGTCGCCCTCGCAGTATTTGCGATAGACCATGTACAGCATGTACGCCACAAACGGCTGCAGGCACGCAGAGATAAACGTGACCACCATCGAGGGGTCCTGCGAAAAGACCTCGGTGAGCTTATCGACGCTCGCGGCATCCTTCGAAGCCAGAAACAAGCCAATGACCACCACAGGCACCACGCCCAAGATGACCTCGACCATAGTAAACAGCTTGGCAGTCAAATCCTCGCTAGCGGAGTTGAGGTGCGGTGCCCACTCAGGATGAGCATGCGCCCCAACCTTCTTCTCCTTATCGGCACGCTCGGCCTTACCGCTCTCATCAACCACGCGATGAGGATCAAGACGAGTCCCCGCCGCAGCAGCCCGAGCCCGAGACTTCTTACCCATACCAAAACACCCCATATCAGGCAGTAAACCAAAACACCGCTACCCAGTGTACCCCCTAAACAACGGCGCCGCCCCAACCCAGAGCAAACCCCGCCAACCAAGTAACCAAACCATCAACCAAACGGCCGCAAGCCAATCCCTATACAAAACGTGCCGCCCCAAAAGGGGCGGCACGCAAACTTCTTATCAGCTTTTCAGCAACGAGCACGCAACGACCCAACGCGGGCCGGGAGGGCGGGATTACCTTCCCTCAACGCGACCCTGCGGAGCCGTGAGCGGGGAGGGAAGGTAATCCCGCCCTCCCGGCCCAGCCCACGTTCGTACCGGCGCTAGTAGTTCACCACCTGCTCCTCAAAGTACGCCCTCGGGTGGTTACACACCGGACACACCTCGGGCGCCTCGGCACCCACGTGCAGGTGCCCGCAGTTCAGGCACTTCCACACCTTCACGCCCTCGCGCTCAAACACCTCGCCCGACTCGATGCGCTCGACGAGCTTGTTGTAGCGCTCCTCGTGAGCCTTCTCGACGGCACCGACGCCACGGAACTTTTCGGCGATCTCGGCAAAGCCCTCCTCCTCGGCGGTCTTGGCAAACTCGTCGTACATCGTGGTCCACTCGTAGTTCTCGCCCGCGGCGGCATCGCGCAGGTTGTCCAGCGTGTCGGGAACGGCGCCGTCGTGCAGATACTTAAACCACAGCTTGGCGTGCTCGGACTCGTTGCCCGCCGTCTCGGCAAAGATATTCGAGATCTGAACGTAGCCGTCCTTCTTGGCCTTGGATGCGTAGTAGCGATACTTGGTGTGCGCCTGGGACTCACCGGCAAAAGCGGTCTCGAGGTTCTTCTTGGTTTGGGAGTTCTCAAAATCCATAGGTGTACTTCCCTTCAACACATGCCGCCCATAGGCTTTGAACGGCCTTGTCTTTAGGATGCCCTCATGCGCAGAATCTAAACCTTACAATCCTGTTCTTCAGATTCGAACGACCTACACGCTCGCCCAGCGATCGCCCTCGGCGCGGCAAAAGCCCTCGCGCTCAAGATCGGCCAAAATACCCGCAACCAGCTCACGCTCGACCGGCTCTCGGCCGGCCGCCGTCTCCATCTCGTTAACGCCCGCAACGGCTTCATCGAGCGTAATGCCCGCCGGCTGCCCGTCACGCGCTGCCAGCAGCATGCGCACGATGTGGGCGCGCTTTTGGCGGCGTGAGCCCTCAAACTTGGACTGACGGCTATAGCCTGCCGAACGCCTGGAGGGATTGGGCAGCGTCTTTTTGAGGTACGCGCCGTAATCCAGCAACGCGTAGTACCACGCGCGCGGCGTGTCGGCATCGTCTTGAGGCACGGCGAAGGGTGCGATCACGTCCGCTACCGCACCGGGGGCAGCCGGACAAGCAGCTTGGATCAGCGGCACCAGCTCGCGATCGGGAACGGCCGGCACATCGGGAAAGAAATGATGCAGAAAGACTGTGCGCACGTTGGTCTCCAGATACACGCCCGGAAGATCAAACGCAAACGAGCGGATGCCTTGCGCCGTCGCCGGGCCAATACCGGGCAGCGCGACCAGATCGCGCGTCTCACGCGGGAACTCCCCGTCCCAGTCCTCCACGATGCTCTGTGCGACCCTGTGAAGCGCCAGGGCGCGGCGATTGTAGCCCATCCCCTGCCACGCATCCAAAACGTCTGATGGGGCGGCTTGAGCGAGCGCCTGGACGGTCGGAAAGCGATCGAGCCACGCCGGCATGCGCGTCTCGACGCGCGGCACCTGCGTCTGCTGAAGCATGACCTCGGAGAGCCAGATGATATACGGGTCGCGCGTGCGGCGCCACGGAAGGTCGCGATAACGCAGGACCCCTTCCGATCGAATCATCGAACGAAAGGGGTCCTGAATCATAGCTATGCTCCTTATGCTGCGCTATTCCTCCCGGCAAGCGCACGCGCAGGTGGCGTACTCGGGAAACGCATCGCGGTCGGCGAACTTGGGATCGACGGCCGGGAACTGACGGTGAGCGACGATATCGCCGAGCGAAACGGAATCGAGATAGTCGCGCATCAACACCTGGGCTCCGGCCCACAGGGGATGATAGCAGCACGTGCCCATGCGCGCACAGTCGCCATCGGGCGCGGTGCAATCGTTCATGACCATGGGGCCCTGAACAGCCTCGACAACCTGGCGGATGGTGACATCGTCGGGGCTCACCTTAAGGCGCATGCCGCCGTGAACGCCACGCAGGCTTTCCACAATGCCGGCCTGAACCAAACCGTGTTGAATCGAACGAGCAAACGAATACGGAATATTGACCTCTTCGGCAGCAGTGCGAACAGAAAGCAACCGCTCCGGCTCCTCGGCAAGCATCGCAAGCATGCGAAGGGCATAATCAGTCTTCCTCGATATGTCCATGTTTCCCCTTTCAAGGAATACGAACAGCTCGAACGAGCTCCGGGGCCGAGCTTGTGTCGAGACGCCAAATGACCGCCTGGGCAACCAAATAATAAACTGGGTGCCCACTGGATGCCGCACTTGGAGACAGAATGAATCAGATACGGCCTACAGTGCAATTTAGTATAACCTAACCCCCTGCTTCATTGAACGAGTGTTGCGCAACAAACCCCCTGTTTGAACATATATATCAGTTGGGCTTGACTCACTCATTGCAAATGTAGTGATTTGGATGAAGGGGCGATAAGGATCGATGTCCTATTAAACGCAAAAAGCCACGTCCGAAGACGTGGCTTTAATTGCGTTGGCGGGAAGTACGGGGCTCGAACC
>CAKUHK010000020.1:0-31048 GCA_934655965.1 uncultured Collinsella sp. | reverse complement strand
TATGAAGAAGATTACGGCGATCGTTCGTGCTGAGAAGCTTGAGGTTCTTAAGGACGCGCTGTTTGCTGCTGATGTTCGCGGCATGACTATTAACCAGGTGCAGGGCTGCGGTGCGCAGCACGGCTGGAAGGAGTACGTGCGCGGCAACGAGCTGCTCGTCAACACGATTCCCAAGGTGCAGTTCACCCTTATCTGTGCCGACGAGCACGTCGACGGTATTGTCGACATCATCTGCAACGCCGCACGCACCGGCGCCGTCGGCGACGGCAAGATCTGGGTCGAGCCGGTTGAGGAAGTCATCCGCATCCGCACCGGCGAACACGGCCCCGCCGCGGTGTAGGGCCGACCGTTTGCCATCCGCAACGTTAAAATACCGCAATGAGGTATATGGTTTGCGTTGCGGATGGGCGGATTATGGGTCGTAATAAATATCCCGAGGAGACGGTCGCGAAGATTCTCGACGCGGCGCTGGAGCTATTCTGCGCACAGGGTTATGAGGGAACGAGCATCCAAGATATCGTTGACCGTCTCGATGGCATGACCAAGGGCGCTATCTACCATCATTTCAAAAGCAAAGAAGAGATTTTCAACGCCGCATTTGATCGGGCGATGGCTCCCGTTGTTGAGCGCCGCCGCGCGACGCTCGGTGCTGGCAATATGACGGGCGCCCAAAAGCTCAAGCGACTTTACGCACCCGAGTCCGTCATTCCGCAGATTGAGCTATGGGCGCGCATACATCCTGCGGCAGATCCGGTAAAAAGCTCACGTCTACTGGCGATGCAGTACCAGGGCTCGTTTGACGAGTCGGCAGATGGCTATTTATTGCCGGTGATCGAGGGGGGCATCGCCGATGGCTCCATTGCGTGCGAATGCCCGCGTGAAGCGGCAGAGGCCGTATCGTTGCTAGCGAATCTCTGGTTGCTGCCACTGTTTCGTCCGCTCGAGCCCAAGGATCGAATGCTCGCTCGCGCTCAATGTTTGGCGCAGATGGCCGCCGCGGTGGGACTCGATTTGGGTGAGGAAGTGCTCCAGACAACGGCACGGATTTGGGACGTATGGGACCGTGCCGGGTGGTAATATAGATACCAACGGTATGTAATTGATTTGAGAGGGTGGCTACGGCTGCCCTTTTCAAGTCATTAAATACATACCAATAGTATGTATAGGAGGCAAAGCCATGGGTGGGATGAGAGATTTCGATGTCGCGTCAGCATCAAAGACAGCGCTGTCTATAAGACTCGTCGGTCTTCTCGTTGCGCAGCTGTGCGTGTATTCGACGTTGTCGGCGCTGTGCTTTGCGTGCCCGCTTTACTTGCTCGACCGCAGCGGCTCGTCGACGTTATATGGCGCCGTTGCGGCTATAGCGTTTATACCGAGTGTGCTCGCGACTCCGGCTGGCGGAGTATTGGCTGATCGAGAGGGGCATCGCAGCGTTTTAGCGGCTCTCGGTATTGTTTTAATGGTTGCAGCGATGCTGTTTGTCCCCATGAAGTGCTCGTTGCCCCTTGCGGCCGTTGTGGCGGTGATGCTGTGCGTCCAATATGCCGTTCAATCTATTCTGAAGCCGATACTTCAAATTGAGACGCTGCGCATAGCCGGCAAGGAAAAGGTCGAGCGGGCCACCGCATTAGTGTCACAGACGACCATGGCGAGCAATATTCTAGGTCCCGTGGTTGGAACAGCCGTCTACGGATGCCTTGGAATTGACGTCCTTTGCGCGATCGCGGCGGCGGCGTTTGCGATGTCGTCGCTGCTGTTTTGGACCACACTCAAACAAAATGTTCCCTCTGAAGCGACGGGGGATAGCTCGACTCGTATGGCATGCCAAGGCGATTTTCTGTCGGCGATTCGGTATCTGCTTCAAAACACCTCGTTGCTCGCTGTGATTTTGCTTACGGCTGTTTTGAATCTTGCGTTGGTTGGGTTAACGATTGGTGCGCCCGTTATTGTTACAAGGCATCTCGGCATGCAATCTTCCTGCGTTGGGATTATCGAGGCGGCTATGGGGCTGGGCGGCCTTGTAGGCGGCGGCCTAGTCGGTATTTGGCCGAATCGCTTTTCTTTCAATGGCATATGCCGATATGTTGCGATGATCTGCCTTGGAGTCGTGCCGGTTATTGTCACGCTACCGATCGGCGTTGACGTAATTGTGTTTGCCGCGCTTACAGTCGGTTCGGCATGGGTCATGGTGTGGGCAAGTGTTGCATCGGTCGAAATCGTTGCATTCGTTCAGCGGACGGTGCCGACGGAACTCTGCGGAAAGGTGCTTTCGGTCGTATACATGGCGCTTTCCTGCGCAACGCCTTTTGGCCAATTGGCATACGGATTCGCATATGATCGATGGGCGCCGGCGGCTGTGTTCGCAGCTATGCTGGTGGTACTGATGCTGACGACGGTGCTGTTTTATCGCTTGAAAAGTCGCTCACGACAAACAATGTGACGTTCGCAGTGCAGCGGTTTAACAGAAGCAATCGCTGCAGTGTGGGGTGCCCATACGAGAACGTGTCTCTCCTTCGTCTACAATATCGTGCAGACGAAGGAGAGGCATGCCCATGATCAAGATGTTTGCGAGTGACCTAGACGGAACGCTGCTTAACGCCCTGCACGAGGCCGACGGAACCATCCGCCGCGCCATTCGAGAGCTGACCGAAGCTGAGCTGCACGTGGTTCCCGCAACGGGTCGTTCGACGCTGCCGATCGGTGAGCATGGCTTTACAGGTTTGGCGCTCGATGCCTGCTGCTCCAACGGATCCATCGTTCGTGACAGCCATGGCGAGGTACTCAAGACCTGGACCATCGATCCTCAGATTACCGAGGAGCTGCTCAAGGCGTTTCCGGACATCTGCTTTGATTGCTCCACGCCCGACGGCATGTTCTCGAGTGGTTCGTTCGAGATGCACCAGGCGGGTTTTAAGAAGGACAGCCCCATCAAGCGCATTGTGATGCGTGGCATGCGTGCGCGTGGCGGTTATCACGAGGAGCAGTATTTCGACCAGTCGATCGGCGACATCTTGCGTCACGATGTTTGCAAGATTAACTGCCGCGTGACCTCGACCGAGCTGGAGCGCGACCTCAAGGCGTATCTTGCCGAGCGCTCGGACCGCGTGGTGAACGCGCCATTCGACCCGGTGATGTTCGAGATCACGGATGCTTCGTGCAACAAGGGCGAGAGCGTGGCGTGGCTGGCAAGCTACTACGGTATTGCTGAGGACGAGGTCGCGGTCTACGGCGACGGCGGCAACGACATCGCCATGCTTAAACGTTTCCGTCACAGCTATGCCACCAAGAATGGTAGCGATGCAGCCAAGGCTGCTGCGAGCGCGATTATCGGCAGCTGCATGACCCATGCCGTTCCCAAGCACATGCTCACCACCATGCGCAAGCAGAACTCCCGCACCATCATCGAATAATGCGACAAAGGGACAGTCCCTTTGTCGCATGAGGGTATCGATTTGGGCGTTGAGTCGGTTGTGCTTTGTCACCACCAACAAAAATCGAGTTGCGCGGTCTGCTGGAGGCCGTCCAATGGTCAAAAGCGCCGTTTCGGAATTATTCGCGCTCTGTATGGCGTCTGACTTTGTTTGACGCGTGCGAAAATAAACGCGAATACGCCCAAATAAGGACAAAATCTATCAAATAATCTCAGTGACGCTTCTGCAGGGGCAGCGATGGAACCGCGCAACTCGAAAAATGTAGGTGGGGGGGGTTTGGGAGAAGGCCGTTTGGACTGCTCTGGGCACTTCAATCTCCCGCTTTTTGGTGCTCCCTATCGCACTCTAAATATTGCCTTTACGTGTTGATGCACACGGTGTGCAATAATACTCGCACTGTGCAATAGCGCACAGACTGAGTAACAAGGAGGACGTTTGTCCCAGCTCGAGAAATGCGACCGCCGGTCCCTTCGCTCGCAGCGTGCCCTTCGCCAGGCACTTGCCAGCGAGCTTGCCGAAGGCGGCGATCTTTCGCGCGTTAACGTCGCGTCGCTTACCGAGCGCGCTGGCCTCACGCGCCGTACATTCTATTCGCACTACCGCGATATTCCCGACTTTATCAACCAAATCGAGGACGGCCTGCTGACTGAGATTCGTGAGCGCGTGGAGCTCATCACCGCAGCTAAGCTGCCCGATCTTTACCGCAACATCGACGAGCTCGAGCCGGCGCCCGGCTCAGTTGAGTTACTGCGCTATCTTGCGGCCAATCGCGATCTTATCGGTGCCCTGCTGGGTCCTGGCGGCGACCAGGCCTTCATTAAAAAGATCATCGATACCGCACGAGAGGCCGTGGTGCCGCGTGCACAGACGGGCATTTTGGGCTTGGCGCTGGGCACGTTCTTTGACTACTACGTCACCTATGTCGTGAGCGCCGAGGTCGGCATGATCCAGCGCTGGTTTGAGCGTGGCCTTTCCGAATCGCCCGAGACCATGGCGCGCATCATGACGGTCATCGCTTTTGTGCGCCCCGGCGACCTGTATGGCCAACCCATCGATATCAACGTGCCGGAATACGGCATGAAGCTATTGAACCTGCAGCTCGAGGATGCGGTCGACACCGCCGCAACCGTCGAGTCCAACAACTAAGAGGAGAGACAGATGAGCAAACTCGTCGAAGGCATTAAGGACCGCGTGGTCGCTGCCGCACGCGAGGCGGCGCCCGCCGTGGCGGACGCCGCGCAGAAGGCCGCGACCGCCGCTGCCGAGAAAGTCGCCGAGGCGGTTGCCGAGGCCAAGAATGCGGCAGGGGAGACACTCGCCGCCGACGCAGTCACGTCCAACGCTGCCGAGTCCGTAGACGCCACCGCCGCCCAGGCCCCCGAAGGCGCGATCTTCAACCCCGAGGCCGTCCGTGGCAACCTGCACCTGGGCATCGACGTGGGCTCCACCACCGTCAAGCTCGCCGTGCTCAACGACGATAATCAGATCGTCTACGCCAAGTACCAGCGCCACCACACCGATGTCCGCGCCTGCGCTCGCGATCTGTTCGAGGGCGCCGCGACCGTGCTGCCGACGGCCCAGATGACCTGCGCTATCACCGGCTCGGGCGGCCTGCTGCTGTCCCAGTGGCTCGACCTGGAGTTTGTCCAGGAGGTCATCGCCAGCAAACGCGCCGTCGAGACCCTCATCCCGGCAACCGACGTCGCCATCGAGCTCGGCGGCGAGGACGCCAAGATCATTTACTTCGACAACGGCATCGAGCAGCGCATGAACGGTACCTGCGCCGGCGGTACGGGCGCGTTCATCGACCAGATGGCAACCCTGCTGCACACCGACGCGAGCGGTCTTAACGAGCTCGCGGCTAACGCCACCACCATCTATCCCATCGCCAGCCGCTGCGGCGTCTTTGCCAAGACCGACGTGCAGCCGCTGCTCAACGAGGGCGCCCGCCCCGAGGACGTCGCTGCGTCTATTTTCCAGGCCGTCGTGACCCAGACCATCTCGGGCCTGGCGTGCGGCCGTCCCATCCGCGGCAATGTTGCCTTCCTGGGCGGTCCGCTGCAGTACCTCTCCGAGCTGCGTCACCGCTTCTACCTCACGCTCAACCTGGACGAGGAGCACCGCATCGTGCCCCAAAACGCCCACCTGTTTGTGGCGAGCGGCGCCGCCATGGCGCACGAGTCCAACAAGCTCAGCACATTCCCGCAGCTCATCGATGCCATCGATAGCCTGGGTGACACGCAGGGTGCCGAGGTCGAGCGTCTGGACCCGCTCTTTGCCACCGACGATGACTTCGCCGAGTTTAAGAGCCGCCACGACACCGAGGTCGTCCCCAAGGGCAAGCTCGACGGCTATACCGGCCGCGTGTTCATCGGCATCGACGCCGGCTCCACCACCATGAAGGCCGCGCTCGTGGGCGAGGACGGCCAGCTGCTGCACACCTGGTACGGCAACAACAACGGTGACATCCTGGGTACGGCCAAGGTCATCATGGCCGATTTCTACAACCACATCCCCGCCGGCTGCACCATCGGCCACGTGACCACCACCGGTTATGGCGAGGCGCTGCTCATCGAGGCCCTCAAGGCCGACTCCGGCGAGATCGAGACCGTCGCGCACCTGCGCGGCGCCAAGGCGTTCCTGCCCGGTGTCGAGTTTATTCTGGACATTGGCGGCCAGGATATGAAGTGCCTGCGCGTCAAGGACGGCGTGATCGAGCACATCATGCTCAACGAGGCTTGCTCGTCGGGCTGTGGCAGCTTTATCGAGAGCTTCGCCGTGTCCATGAACATGGACGTGCGCGCGTTTGCCGACGCCGCCATCCACGCCAAGGCCCCTGTCGACCTGGGCAGCCGCTGCACGGTCTTTATGAACTCGCGCGTCAAGCAGGCGCAAAAGGAAGGCGCCACGGTGGGCGACATCGCTGCCGGCCTGTCCTACTCCGTCATCAAGAACGCCCTGTTTAAGGTCATTAAGCTGCGCGACCCCAAGGAGATCGGCAGCCAGGTGATCGTCCAGGGTGGCACCTTTATGTCCGATGCCACGCTGCGCGCGTTTGAGCAGCTCACCGGCGTTCATGCCGTGCGCCCCGACATCGCCGGCTGCATGGGTGCCTACGGTGCGGCCCTGCTCGCCCGCGATCGCGCCGGCGCCGACGGCACCTCGACCATCCTTTCGGCCGAGGATATCGCGCACCTCACCGTGACGCAAAAGCACGTCCGCTGCGGCCGTTGCTCCAACAACTGCCAGCTCACCGTTAACGACTTTGGCGGCGGCAGGCGCTTCATTACCGGCAATCGCTGCGAGAAGGGTGCCGGCCACAAAAAGCAGAAGACCGAGGCCCCCAACCTCTTCAAAAAGAAAAACGAGCTGCTCTTTAACCGTGAGGTGCTAAGCCCCGACGAGGCCCCGCGCGGCACCGTCGGTATCCCCCGCGCGCTCAACATGTACGAGAACTACCCCTTCTGGCATGCGTTCTTTACGCGTCTGGGCTTTAGCGTGCAGCTGTCCGACCAGTCGAGCAAAAAGACCTATCAGGCGGGCATTGAGTCCATGCCGTCCGAGAGCGTGTGCTATCCGGCCAAGATGAGCCACGGCCACGTGATGAACCTTATCGACCGCGATGTCGACTTCATTTGGATGCCGTGCGTGCGCTGGGAGCGTAAGGAGGATCCGACCGCCGGCAACTGCTACAACTGCCCCATCGTCATGAGTTACCCCACGGCGCTGGCGCTCAACATTGACGAGATTCGCGAGCAGAACATCGAGTTCCTGTACCCGTTTGTGCCGTATCACGATAAGACCGAGCTCAAGCGTCGCCTGTACCAGGTGCTCGCCGTCGATCGCGTGGCCGACGCCGAGGCCGGTCGCGGTCGCGTGCGCGGACCCAAGATCACGCGCTCCGAGGTCGACGCCGCCGTCAACGCCGCCTTTGAGGCCGATGCTCGTTTCCACGAGGACATCCAGACCATGGGCGAGGAAGCCCTTAAGTGGGTCGAGGACCACGGCGGCCACGGCATCGTGCTCGCCGGTCGTCCCTATCACAACGACCCCGAGATCAACCACGCCCTGCCCGAGCTTATCTCGAGCTTTGGCTTTGCGGTCTTTACCGAGGATTCGCTCGCGCATCTGGTGAAGCCCGAGCGCCCGATCCGCGTCGTCGACCAGTGGATGTACCACAGCCGCCTGTACGCCGTCGCCCGTTTTGTGACGATGCGCAACGACCTGGACCTGATTCAGCTCAACTCCTTCGGCTGCGGCCTGGACGCCCTGACCACCGACCAGGTGCAGGAGATTCTGGAGGCCAGCGGCAAGATCTATACCGTGCTCAAGATCGACGAGGTGTCCAACCTGGGCGCCGCGCGCATCCGCATCCGCTCGCTCATGGCGGCACTCAAGGATCAGGAGGCCGAGCGTCTCGCCGAGGCCACGGCCGCGGGCGAGGCCTACGAGCAGGGCGATGCCGCGCCGGTGGCGCCCTCCACGGATGCCCTCGCGTTCGCGAGCCGCAAGTACACGTTTGAGGCCCAGCGCGAGAGTGCTTCGACCGCGTGGCCCAAGGTGCCCTTTACCGAGCAGATGCGCGACGAAGGCTATACCATCCTGTGCCCGCAGATGGCGCCGATCCACTTTGACCTTGTCAAAGAGGTATTCCGCGGTGCCGGCTACAACTTGGAGCTGCTGCCCTCGACCGACCACGACGCCGTCGAGGCGGGCCTGCGCTACGTGAACAACGACATCTGCTACCCGTCGATTCTGGTGACGGGCCAGATCATGGAGGCCATCGAGAGCGGTCGCTACGACCTGTCCAAGACGGGCGTGGTCATCAGCCAGACCGGCGGCGGCTGCCGCGCCACCAACTATATTGCGCTCATCCGCAAGGCCCTGCGCGAGAGCGGCCACCCCGAGATCCCGGTGATCTCGCTTTCGGCTGTGGCGCTCGGCGAGGACAACCCCGGCTTTAAGATTACGCCGGCGCTGCTCAAGCAGGCCGTGTACGCCGTGCTCTTTGGCGACGTGATGATGCAGATGCTCTATCGCTGCCGCCCGTACGAGGCCACGCCCGGTGCCGCCAACGCACTCTACGAGGAGTATATGGCGCGCGCCCGCAAGCTGGCGCCCAAGTTCAACAGGCATAACTACACCAAGCTGTGCCGCGAGGCCATCCGTGCGTTCGACACCATGCCGCTTGTGGGCGAGGGCACCAAGCCGCGCGTGGGCGTTGTCGGCGAGATTCTGGTCAAGTTCCATCCCACGGCCAACAACCACGTGGTCGATGTCATTGAGCGCGAGGGCTGCGAGGCTGTGGTGCCGGGCCTGCTCGACTTCTTCCTGTATTCCATGAGCAATGCCGAGCTGCAGAAGGACGAGCTGGGAAGCTCTGCCGCCGCACGCGCTGGTATGCAGGCGCTCATCAAGCTGGTGGATTGGATGCGTACGCCGGTGGAGGAACTGCTCGAGAAGTCCAAGCGTTTTGAGGCACCCGAGCGCATCGGCACCATGGCCGACAAAGCCCGCACGGTGCTTTCGGTGTGCAACAACATGGGCGAGGGTTGGCTGCTCACGGCCGAGATGCTCGACCTGATCGACCATGGCGCGCCCAACATTATCTGCACGCAGCCTTTTGCGTGTCTGCCCAACCACGTGGTAGGCAAGGCCGTCATCAAGGAGCTGCGCCGTCAGCACCCCGAGAGCAACATCGTCGCGGTGGACTACGATCCCGGTGCGTCCGAGGTTAACCAGCTCAACCGCATTAAGCTCATGATCAGCGTGGCGAAGGAAAACATGCGCGCCGGCAAGGGCTTTAAGCTCGAGAAGGTGGCGCCGCTCGCGATGGACGAGGTCACCGGCCAGATGCGTGCCCACGACGGCTGCGCGAGCTGCGATTCGGTGAACGAGGAGGCCGTGGCATCGGTCGCCAAGCGCCTAGGACGCGGCATCAAGAAGTAGTCGGGCTGCTTTGAGCCGGATATAAGACAAACGGGTGGTAGCCGTGCCGGCTACCACCCGTTTTTATTGGACATATGTTGCGTAAATGACCTTACTGCTGCCTCCTGTGAGTTCGGATTTCGGAAGTATGCGGCAAAATCTGAATAGGTCGAGCAGACCGTGTATGTCCAAGCTCTGTACCTGCGGCTTTATTGGCGAAAGACCGGGGTGTGCTCGAGAGTTCCAGAATTTGCCGCATACTTCCGAAAACGGCGGTTCAGCGACACTAAAAATGGCCTTTAGAGCCCTGAGATAATGAACAGGCGTAGCCGTTCGCCGCAAAATACCGTTCGTTTAAAGAATGAATGCCAAGCGCGCGTCATCTTTACGGTTGAATAAATACACATCTATGGAATTACGTAAGAGAGGACCGTTCCTATGAGCTACAAGAGCGTTTGTGTCGCCGGTGGCGGCGTACTGGGAAGCCAGATTGCCTTCCAGGCTGCCTACTGCGGCTTTGACGTAACGATTTGGCTGCGCAGCGAGGGCAGCATCGGCCGCACCCAGCCCAAGATCGATCACGTCCGCGAGGAGTACATCGCTGCTATCGAGGGCATGGCGGACGGTATGGGCGAGTGGTGCGCCGGTATCGCCGATAGTGACCAGCCCTTCGATAAGGACGCAGCGCTTGCCGCCGTCGAGCGCGCTTACTCCACGCTTAAGCTGGAGCTCGACCTCGCCAAGGCCGTGGCCGACGCCGACCTGGTCATTGAGTCCATGGCAGAGGACACTCAGGCAAAGATCGACTTTTACAAGAAGCTCGCCCCGGTCCTGCCGCAAAAGACCGTCATCGTGACCAACTCCTCCACGCTGCTGCCGAGCACCTTTGCCAAGTACACCGGTCGCCCCGAGAAGTATCTGTCGCTGCACTTTGCCAATTCCATCTGGAAGAACAACATGACCGAGGTCATGGCCCAGGACCAGACCGACAAGCGCTACTTTGACGAGCTCGTCGACTTTGCCAACGACATCCGCATGCTGGCGCTTCCCGTCAACAAGGAAAAGAACGGCTACCTGCTCAACTCCATGCTGGTGCCGTGGCTGCTCTCGGGTCTGGACCTGTACGTCTCGGGCGTCAGCGACCCCAAGAGCATCGACCTCGCATGGACGCGCGGCACCGGCGCCCCCAAGGGCCCGTTCCGTGTGTTCGATACCGTGGGCATCCAGACGGCCTACAACATCGTCATGCAGTATCAAAAGGTCCCGGGTCTGCTGAGCCCGCTACTCAAAAAGATGATGATGCCTTACAACTTTAAGGGCATGGCGTCCGTCCTCAAGAAGATGCTCGACGAAGGTAAGTTGGGCGAAAGCTCGGGCGAGGGCTTCTTCAAGTACTAAAAGATGATCCCTCGGGGACGGAGGAAAACGGATCATTTTCGGCCGCCAACAGTGGGAAGATGGACCCAGAAATAGAAAGGAGCGGCAATGGACCGACAAATCGTACTCAAGCAGGATGTTCTCGATGCACTTTCTGCCGTTGGCATGCGTCCGGGGCAGACGGTTATGGTCCATTGCTCGCTTAGCGCGCTTGGATATGTGTGCGGCGGTGCGCAGCCGGTGATCGAGGCGCTGCTCCAGACGGTGGGCGAGACCGGCACCATCATGATGCCGACGCAGTCGTGGAAAAACTTGGATCCGGCGAGCGGCGTCCATTGGCAGGAGCCGCAAGAGTGGTGGCAGCTGATCCGCGATAACTGGCCAGCTTATGACAAACGCATCACGCCCACCAATACGATGGGGGCCGTTGCCGAGATGTTCCGCACGTGGCCGGGCACGCTCCGCAGCGACCACCCGGCGCGTTCGGTGGCGGCAAACGGCCCGCACGCGCAATTTCTGACGGAAAACCATGATCTAAGCAATATCTTTGGCGACGGGTCGCCCATCGCGCGTCTGTACGATTTGGACGGCTATGTGCTGCTCGTGGGCGTGGGCTACGACAAGAACACATCCCTTCATTTAGCCGATGCCCGTGCACAATACCCGGGAAAGCACGACTGCGTGGAGCACAGCGCGATCATGGAAAACGGCCAGCGCGTGTGGAAGGAATACCGCACGCTCTATGTCGACGGCGAGGATTTCGAGGAGATCGGCGCTGCTTTTGAGCGTGAATGCACGGTTCACGCGGCGCCTCTCGGCAACGGGACAATCCGCTTTATGCGCCAGCGCGAGCTCGTCGACTTTGCTGTGGACTGGATCGAGCGCCATCGCGCCCGCCCTGAGTAATTCGGGGGGGGGTGGAAGCGTTGGGGATCTACGGTAGTATGCGACAAAATCTGAATTGATCGGGCAAGAGCTGTAGCGCGCGTTGACGTTTGACCAATGGAGCGCAATTGACCAATGGAGCGCAAAAATGCACCGTTCGCCGATACTCCTCTCGCGAGTGGTTGCCATATGGTTTGATGTTGGAAACATATGACTGACGTCGGGCTGCGGGTGACGTTTGCTCTGATATCGGAGGTGCCAAGTATGCTTCGCGCTCCGTTAAACAAGTATCGGGCTGGTTAATATGGGCCGCCGTACTATCTCGATAACCCTTGCAGTGGTTTGCCTAGCTGTGCTCCTGGGCGCTATGGGGCAGTTCGCTATAAGTCGAGAAACATCCTATATGCAGGAATGTGCTTCCGAAGGCTTCGCCATTGATGGTTACTATCGGGATGACAAAACGAGTCGGGAAACCCTGGCTTTTCTTGAGGAGGACAACTGTCGATGGCAGCTGGTTGACCAAGACGGAATCTGCACAGACGGGCAGTTTAAGCGTATGGACGACCCCAACATTCTGGTATTAAAGAATGAAAACGGCGAAGAATTCGGTACGGTCCACGTGGCGTATATGTCACGACGACGCGATCAGGGCTTGCTCTACCTATTTAGAGATACCAAGGTAACCCGTTTTTATCTGGTGAGCACCGATCCGGCGTTTATGGTGGAGTCTGGCGATGTCGATGTGGACAGTTGATTCACGGCAATAAAACAGCGAGCGGGGCGCAGTCGTGAACTGCGCCCTACATCACGTTACCTCACGTCGAACTCCACGCGGTCGAGTTCGGGGACGTTGAGGTCGATGAGCTTGCGGGCGACATGGCGGTCGTGTGCCCCGAGCGCTTCACTCGTTGTCACATGGGCGACAATCTCGCGCTCGACAATGCCCTCCTCGTCGCCTTCGGTGGCCGAGGTCTCGACGGCGATGGTGTAATCCTTAAAGCCCGGCAGCACCGCCGCGAGCTCGCGCGTGGTTTCGGTGACGCCGTAGCCGTCCTGCACGCCGGCCTGCGCCGAGCCGATAGAACCCGCGGTCATAACGATGCAGGGGATAGCAAAGATCACCGTGCTCACAATGATGCGGCGGCGCACCTTGCGTGACAGCTCGTCGACCTCGGCGTCTTCCTCGGCGGTCACAATGCCGTCGCCGTTGAGGTCTCGCTTGAGCGGCACGCGCAAAAGCAGCAGCACGGCTTCGGCCGCGAGCGCGATAAAGACCACGTTGATGCCAAACTCGTAGAGTGCCGAGAGGAACAGCGACCCGCTTGCGATGGCGATGCCGTAGCCCGCTGCGCACAGGGGCGGCATGAGGGCGGTCGCCACGGCCACACCGGCGATGAGCGTGGCGGGTTCCTGGTCGCGTGAGTTACCCAGTCCGCCCGCAAAGCCGCCGGCGAGCGCGACGGCGAGGTCCCATACGGTGGGCGTCGAGTTGTCGATGATGGCGGCCGTTGTGGTGCCAAGGGGCGAGAGCTTAAAGTACAACGTGGACGTGACCAGGCAAAAGGCCATTTGCAACGCTAGGCCGGCGACGGCCTCGACGGTTATCTCGCGGTCGAGCGTGGCGATGCCGTATGCCATGGCAAGGACCGAGCCCATGAGCGGGCAGATGAGCATGGCGCCCACGATGGCGATGTCCGAGTCGATATCGAGTCCGATACTCGCGATGAGCATGGCGATGATGAGGATGCATAGATGCGAGCCGGTTAGGCGCGCCCCGTTTACAAAGCGCTTGCGAATCACGTGATAGGGCGCGCGACCCTCGCGAATGTTGAACGCCTGCTTTAGGAAGCGGGCGGCGTTCTCCATGGCCTCGCTGTGTGCAGGGCGGATACCGTGGCGCCGATGATGGCGCTCACGCAGCCGCTTGATCTGTTGTTTGTCGAGTTCCATGTCCACCTCGTTCCGACACGGTCCGCGCATCGCCCCCGTTGCCCCTACTCTACACCGTGGATGGTAGGAGGATCATCTTTACCGATCATCTGGGCGGCCAAGTTGCATGCGCCCACAGACGAAACCTCGACAAATACAAAAGCGCGGAGCCGGATAGATTCCGACCCCGCGCTTTGCGTTGATGCGTTGTGGTTCGGCTTAGCCCAGCAGGCTCAGGCCAACAGAGACAAACGCCAGGATAACGCCGACGATGGACTCGCCGCCGAGCAGGCCGCTGGCGACGACCAAGCCCTGCTCTTGGAAGGCGGCGTCCTTGGCAGCCTTCTCCTCGACCGAAAGACCAGCCGTGGTATCGCGGTGGGCGGCCCACTTGTCGTAGGCGAGCTTGACGCAGGAGCCCAGGAAGGCCGTGAGGGACATGTAGAACGGCAGGTACACACCCAGGCCGATCATCATGGCCGGAATACCGAGCCAGTACATGACGATGCCGGCGATAAAGCCGCCGACGAACCACGGCACGCTCGGGATGCCCGAGACCATGGTGGCGACGACGCTGGCCTGCGCGGCCACGAAGCTCTTGTCGGGGCCAAAGGCGTCCGGACCATAGGCGGTGACGAGCGCAACCATGACGGCGGCGGCGGCCAGGGCGCCCACGATGCCGCCGATGGCCTGGCCGATCCACTGTGCACGCGGGTTGGTGCCCAGCACGGCGCCGGCCTTAAAGTCGTTCATGACGTCGCCCGCAAGGCCGCACGCCACGGCAACGATGCCGGCGATAAAGAACAGCTTGACCTGAGCGATCTGAGCGCAAGCCGCCACGATGAGCATGACGATGAGGCCAAAGATCTCCATGGGGTCAATACCCGTCTGACCGCAGCTCTGCGCGCTCATGATGGTGGTGACAAAGGTGAACAGCGTGACGATGACGGCCGGAACGGGGCCAAGGTCGAGCGCGATGGCGATGACGACGGCGATAGCGGCAGCGCCCAGACCGATGATGCCGGCGTCGAGCTTAAGGGAGCCCGAGATGAGCGACTGCTCGTCGGTGTCGGTGGAGCTGTCGGCGGTAAGACCGCGGACGATGCCGGCGACCTGCGGCAAGATGTCCTTAAGGACGACGGCGACGCCAAAGCCCATCATGAGACCCATACCCAGGGACTTGACGATGCCCTGTGCGGTCACGACGTCGAACAGGCCGGCAGCGGTGCCGCCGACGATGATGCCAAAGTTGCCCAGCAGCGCGCCGGCAAACCAGAAAGCGACCGGGGCGAAGCCCACGAGGAAGCCGACGGAGAGCAGCATGGGCGAGTTGTAGATACCAAAGGTCACGCCGGGGATGTTGAGCGTGCACAGCATGCTGGGCACAATGCCCAGGGCGTCGCGCAGCACGCTGTAGATGCCGGCGAGGGCCATGGAGCCAAAGAGCTGCTTGCCGGTCTTGCCGCCGGCCTCGGTCGCGCGCAGGGTCTGAGCAGCGGCGTTGCCGGTGGGGAACTCCAGCGCGGCGTCCACGATAAAGTGACGGTGGATGAGTGCCGTGGCGAACAGACCCAGGATGGTGCCGGCGAGCGCGACGATAAACATGTCGAGCCAGCTGATCTGGTCGGCATAGCCCAGCATCCAGGCGCCCGGGATGGTAAACGCCAGACCGCCGGCGACCATGGCGCCTGCGGACATGATGGTGTGGGTGACGTTGGCCTCGTTGAGGCTGGCGTTGCCCATGAGCTTAAGGAAGAACAGCGAGATGACGGCAGCGAAGACGATCGGCCAGGGGAGTGCGCCCATCTTGAGGGCAGTGTAGGCCGAACTTGCCGTGATAATCACGCAGCCAAGGACGCCGATGATGACGCCGCGCAGCGTGAGTTGCCCGCGCATCGAGGCGCGGTTCGAGGGATTGCTCATATATAACTCCTTTGCGTATATCCGCTTCCCCCGGGAGCGCCGCTACGGATACGGCGCGGGAAGTCGGGTTACCAAGGGCCGCCGCGTGAGCTCGCAAACGACCGCGCACCAGTATAGCCGCAAGGTAGCTCATTTGGGACGGGGCTTTTTTAGCTGCTTTGGTAGTCAATTTGGGTAGGCGATATACTGCTGGGCAGACGAAAGGAGCGCCGACGATGCTTAATGGGTGCGCGTATATATTGACGGTCGACGTGGGTAACACGTTCATTCGCTTTGGCCTATTTGCCGAGGATTCGGCCGCGGCGCAGGAATGCCCGCTTGCGACGTGCGAGATTACGACGCCGACCCGTATTACGGCCGACGAAGCGCGTATGCGACTCGCGCAGGTCATGGGCGCGCTGGCTGCCGATGCGGGTATGCCGGGTACACTTGTGCCCGCGGCTGCCGTCCTGAGCTGCGTGGTTCCGGCGCTCGAGCGTCCGTGGAAGGCGGCGCTTTCCCGTACCTGCACGGGGCGCGTGCTCACCGTGGGGCCGGGACTTAAGACCGGCATGCCCGTGCACTACGACGACCCGGCCGAGATTGGCCCCGACCGCATCGCCGATGCCGTGGCGGCCCGCGCCGTCTACGGCTCGCCGTGCATCGTAATCGACCTGGGCACGACGACCAATATCGAGGTGATCGATGCGCGCGGTACCTTTGTCGGCGGCGTCATCGCTCCGGGCCTGGCGCTCGGTGCCCGCTCGCTTTCGGCCGCTGCGGCGCGCCTGCCCCAGGTTGAGCCCTCGGCACCGACGCACGTCATCGGCCGTAACACGCGTGAGGCCATGCGCTCGGGCGTGGTCTTGGGCGAGGTGGCACGCATCGACGGCATGCTCGACATGGTGCTCGCCGAGATGCGCGCGACTAAGGCAGCGGGGGAGGGCAGCGTGCCCATCGTCATCACCGGCGACGATGCCGAGGCGCTCGCGGCGCTGGTCGGCCATAGCCTGACGGTCGATGATGCGCTGACGCTGCGGGGTCTGGCCGAGCTCTACCACATCAACCAAAAGCCCCGCCGCGCGTAGAGCGAGGGCAGGTGGGATAAACACCCCACCTTTCACCTGCTACAATGGGTCAAAATGTTGCGATTACGGAGGTGTCTGCCATGTCGGACGATCTTCATCAAACCGCGTCGGGCAAGCGCCGCGACGTCATTAGCTGGGACGAGTTCTTTATGAGCGTGGCCATTGCCGCGCAACGCCGCAGCAAGGACCCCAACACGCAGGTGGGTGCGTGCATCGCCAGTACCAACCACCGCATCCTTTCGGTGGGCTACAACGGCACGCCTTCGGCACTCAACGACGACTTCTTTCCGTGGGGCACGAGTGATGACCCGTTGCAGGACAAGCACAACTACGTGGTGCATGCCGAGGCAAACGCCGTGCTCAACTATCGCGGTTCGCTCAAGGACCTGGAGGGTTCAACGGTCTACGTCACGCTGTTCCCGTGTCACGACTGTGCCAAGATCTTGGCGCAGGTGGGCGTGGGCGAGGTCGTTTACCTGGACAATAAGTACGCCGATACCGACGATGGCCGCATCAGCCGCCGCATCCTCGATTCTTGCGGCATTAGCTATCGTCAGGTTATCGTCGATGTCCATATTGGTACCGGGGAGCAGGCTCAGCAGTAGTGCGTGCCAACGCCAGCTGGCGGCAAAACAGCTAAAAGGGGCCCGTCCCAAATCGACTGCTCGTGAAAGTCGTGTCCGCGCGCATGGCTGGCGCTCAAGCGGGTACATGGCTGTAGTAACATAGCCCCTGTCCGCGGGCGTGCCCGCGTTATTGTGAGAAAGGAGCCCCTGTGGCTGTTAACGAAGAGCTGCTTAAGAAGGTTCTTGAAGAGATTCGCCCCAACCTGCAGGCCGATGGCGGCGATATGGAGTATGTGGGCGTCGACGACGAGGGTGTCGTCAAGCTGGAGCTGCAGGGCGCCTGCGCCGGCTGCCCCATGAGCTCGCTGACCCTGTCCATGGGTATCGAGCGCATCCTGAAGGAGCATGTGCCCGGCGTTACCCGCGTCGAGCAGGTCAATGCTTCCGGCGAGACCGACGACCTGTACGACGAGTACGCGCCGTTCTAAGATGCGAAAGCTGCGGACGGCAAACTCCGCATAGACGTTACGCCCAAATATGCGGCTGCGAGCGAAAGGCCCGCGGCCGCATTTGTATGTAGGGAGCAGGGGATCGACATGCTCAACGACCTCTACCATATGCTTGACCCTGTCGCGATTTCGGCCGGGCCCATCACCATCTATTGGTACGGTCTGGCCTATGTGGTCGGAGCCCTGCTCACGGCGGTCGTCATGTACCGCACGCAGCGCCGTTGGGGCTTTAACATCACGATTGACGACCTGACGAGCGTCGTGGTCGGCGTGGTCTTTGGTCTCATTATCGGTGCGCGCCTGTTCTATGTCGTCTTTTACGGCGACGGCTACTACTGGGCCCATCCGCTCGAGATTTTTGCCACCAACGAGGGCGGCATGAGCTTCCACGGTGGTCTGGTGGGCGGCATTATCGGCGGCGTGCTCGTGTGCCGCATCTACAAGCTCGATGCATGGACCCTGGCCGACCTTGCCGTCATCGGCGCCCCACTAGCCTTGTGCCTGGGCCGTTGCGCCAACTTTGTCAACGGCGAGCTGTGGGGCAAGCCGACCGATCTGCCCTGGGGCGTGATTTTTGGCGGCACCGCAGGCGACATGCCGCGCCATCCCTCCCAGCTCTACGAGGCGTTCCTAGAGGGCATCGTGCTCTTTTGCATCCTGCAGGTGCTCAGCCGCAAAAAACCGCTGCTGCCCCAGGGCACGTTTATGGGCGTGTTTGTGATGGGGTACGGCATCGTCCGCTTCCTCGTCGAGTTCGTGCGCGTGCCCGATGCCCAGCTGGGTTATCTGCTGGGGGGCGTTATCACCATGGGCCAGCTGCTGAGTCTGCCGCTCGTGATTGCCGGCCTGGCGCTCATCGTCTTCGCCCGACACCGCAACCATCCCCAGCGCATCTACCTCGACGCCTAACCAAAACCACCACAAAGGGGACAGGCACCTTTGTGGTGGTTTTCTAGAAAGGTTATTTGGACTGTGAAGGATTCCGACCTCTCCACAACGGCTGCGCGCGATGCCGCTCGCATCGTCTGGTTTAAGCGCTATCCCGTCAAGCAGACGCTCATCGCATTTTTACTCGCCCTGCTGGCGACCACGGCGTTTTCTATCGATCCCGCCCCGGTGTCGAGCAATGCGGTCCTGTCGATCGACCCCAAGGCGACGGGTACGCTCTACGTGTGCTACGAGGTGCTCCTCTCGTTTGCCGGCCATACCGACGCGGTAATGCTGCTCGCGCTTGCCTGCCTGCTCACGCTGCCGTTTCGCTATGTGTTCTTTGGTCGTGGCGACGCTTGGCACCCGTCGGTTATCCTGCCGTCGCTGTTCTTTGCCGTCTGCATGGTGTTCGGCCGTAGCTACGACCTCACCGATTCTGCCGAGATCGTGCTTGGCGACAAGGCGCGCGTTATCTGCGCCTGGATCAGCGGCGCGGGTTGGATGCTCTTGGCGATCGTGGCCTTCTACCTGGCTTTTGAGTTTTTGGATTGGCTGAGCTCCCGCCGTATTCCGTTCTCGGAGGCTCACTTTGGCCGCGTGTGGTGTGCCGCCCATGCTGTGCTCTCGGTCCATCCTTTTGCCGGGCCGTTCCTTGTGCTCATGATTGCCTGGGCGCCCACGCTTATCGCCTCGCTGCCCGGCCTCTTTATGGGAGACACGGGCGCGCAGATTCGCCAATGGTTCAACTATCCCAACGGCACGAGCGACTACCTGCGCCTGCTTAACCCCAATGTATTGCTCAACGGTCATCATCCCGTCGTGCATACGGCCATTATCGGCTCGTGCGTGCAGCTGGGGCTTTCGCTTTTCAACAGCGCCAATGCTGGCCTCATCATCTACACCTGCGCCCAATATGTGATCACGGCCGCCTGCATGGCATATTCCATCTCGTCGCTGCGCAAGCTGGGAGTCAGCCTGCCGGTTCGCGGCGTCATCCTGCTGTTTTTTGCGTTTATGCCAATGTTCTCCAACTACGCGGCGCTGCTCACCAAAGACGTGCTGTTTGCCGATGCGTTTTTGGTGCTGCTCGTGCAGACTGTCAAGCTCGTGGCATGTGGCCTGCCCCGCCGAGATGCCAATGCCGAGCGTGCGGGCGAGAAAGCCCCCGTGCTCTTTGCGCGCCACGATTGGCTGCTGCTTGCACTGAGTGCCATGGGCTCGACGTTTTTGCGCAATGGCGGCCTGGTCTTTCCGCTGGCGGCCTGCGTGATCGCGGCGGCGTTTTGCGCTTGGGATGTACATGCGGCCCGCCATGCTACTCAGCAGACGGGTGCTGCGTCCCTGTGCACTGCCCCGCGCTTCCGCTGGCTCGGCGTCCTCGCGGTGCTTGTGCTCTGCCTGGTCTCTAACATGTACTTCACCAAGGTCTTTATGCCGGCGCACGACATTACGCCCGGCTCCAAGCGCGAGGTGCTTTCGATTCCGTTCCAGCAGACGGCGCGCTTTGTCCAAAAGCATGACGGCCTCAATTCGGGCGTCAATCCCAAGGTCAAGGACGACGGCACGATCGAAGAGGCTCCCTGCGATGGTCTGGTGACCGATGAGGAGCGCGCCGTGATCGATCGGGTGCTCAAGTACGAGAACCTGGGCCGTCGCTACAACCCCGATAAGTCGGATGCCGTCAAGAACTGCTTTAACGAGTATGCCTCGCAGGAGGACATCGACGCCTATTTTGAGGTATGGGCCCAGATGTTCAAAAAGGATCCCGAGTGCTACATCTCGGCACTCGTCAATAATTACTATGGATACTTCTATCCGAGCGCGCGCGATGCGTGGGTCTACAGTACGGCGCGCAGTGCCGAGATTATGGCGAAGCCCGACAACCTCAAGTACTTTGACTTCCACCCGGTCGATAGCAACGTCGTGCGCTGGTGCGATCATCTGATCAACCTGTATCGCGTGGCGGTGCAGCGTATCCCATTTATTTCGCTCACCATGAGCTCGGCCACGTATGTGTGGATCATGATCGCCGTGGTGGTCTATCTGCTGCGTCGCCATTCGTGGCGTGCGCTGGCCATCTGGATTCCGCTTTTGGGCGTGCTTGCCGTGTGCCTGATCGGCCCGTGTAACGGATCGACCTACATGCGCTATCTGTATCCGGTCATCGCCTGCATGCCGTTTGCCATCGGTGCCACCATCACCCGCAGCGACCTCCTCTGGTCCTAGCTGGTGCAAAGGGGTCAGGTTACTTTGCACCAAGGGCTTGCATCATCGTGGTGGATTCATTTTTTTGTTTATCTCACAGGCTAGTAGGTATATCATTTACAGCGTTTGTTTATATTGCCCGAGCATCTGCGCTGGGCTTTAGGTCGAAACCGATAGGAGACACGTATGTCCGGACACTCTAAGTGGGCCACAACCAAGCATCGTAAGGGCGCGCAGGACGCCAAGCGTTCCGCCCTCTTCTCCAAGCTCAGCCGCAACATCACCGTTGCTGCCCGTCTCGGCGGCGACCCGCTGCCCGAGAACAACGCCAGCCTCGCCGCTGCCGTTGCCAAGGCCAAGGCTCAGTCCATGCCCAAGGACAAGATCAAGTCCGCAATCGACAAGGCCTTTGGTTCGGGTGCCGACGCTGCCGTCTACGAGAACATCGTGTACGAGGGCTACGGTCCCGCCGGTGTCGCCGTCTACGTCGACTGCCTGACCGACAACCGCAACCGTACCGCTGCTGACGTCCGTTCCGCCTTCTCCCACGCTGGTGGCAACCTGGGCACCTCCGGCTCCGTCGCCTTCCAGTTTGAGCGCAAGGGCCAGATCGTCGTCGCCAAGGAGATCCTGGACGAGAACGCCAAGAAGGAGACCATGATCGCCAACGGTGCTGCCGGTGACGAGGAAGAGTTCATGATGGCTATCGCCGAGGCCGGTGGCGACGATTACGAGGACGCCGGCGAGGAGTGGATCGTCTGGACCGCTGCCAACGACGTCATGGCCGTCTCCAAGGCGCTCGAGGAGCAGGGCATCCAGGTCAAGGGTTCCGAGACCACCATGGTCCCGACCACCCCGACCGAGGTCTCCGGCGCCGACGCCAAGAAGGTTCAGCGCCTCATCGACCGTCTCGAGGAGCTCGACGACGTCCAGGACGTCTACAGCACCATGGACATGACCGACGAGGTCATCGCTGCCCTCGAGGAGGAGTAGCGCCCGCGCGGGTTAAGCCGTGCATATCTGGGCATAATGAAACGAGCATGCAAGCCTCGTGGAATAGATGAGCCGGATCCGCGTGCGTACAGCACCGGACCCGGCTCTTTTATAATGATGCGAATTGCTTTGCATTTTGAGGACCGAGATTTGAAGGGAGCGCCGCATGCGCGTGCTCAAACGAGCCCTAGCGATCGTGTATCTCGCCGCTGCCATTGTGGCGCTGGGCACGTTAGTCTGCCAGTTTTGGGGGCCGTATACCTATCGCTTTATGCTGCTGATGCGCGATCCCATGCCGCGCATTGTCGTGACGGTGTGCGGCGGAGTTGTGGCGTTCGGCGTGCTGGCGAGCTTCTTCCGTCTGATGTTTGCCCGTCGTGAGCCGTCCTGCGTGCATCCGGCGGGGGAGCGCAATATCGAAGTCACGCTCGCGGCGCTCTCCTCGTGCGCTCGCGCTGCGGCCGAACGCGACGATCGCGTGATGGTCGAGCATATCGAAGCGAGCGTCCGGGGTTCCGATGAGTCGCATGTCCGTTTTAAAGTCGAGGCCATCGCGCTCGACGACAAGGACGTGGCTTCCCTTGCTACCGCGATGCAGCAACGCATCGAGGAGGCCTGCGACACCATGCTCGGCACGCCGGGTACGACCGCTCGCGTCCGTTTTTTGCCGTCCAAGACTACCGTCCAGACCGTGGAGGTTTCCGGTGAGTGATACCAATCAAGACAAGACCGTCCGCACGCCGCGTCTGACGATCGACCAGAGCGCCGCGCCGGCAAGCGAGGCTGCCGATTCCAAAGTAGGGGCACCCGAGTCGCACGACGCGGTCGCCGATGACTTTGACGAGGCCATGGGCCTCATCAAAGGAACGGGGGCGGCGATCTGGAGTTATGCCGTTCATCACCCCAACACCACGCTCGGTGCTGTCGCGGGTTTTGTGCTCGCGGTGCTGGTGCTCACGCTGGGCCTGTGGGATACACTCGTCATCGCATTCTTTGTGCTGATCGGCGCCGTGATTGGCCAGATCCGCGATGGTGAAAACGGGATCGTCAACTTCTTCGGCCGTCTGTTTAGTGGCCGCTAGCACGTATTCGACCGCCGCGCGTGCGGTGGGCATAAGGAGGAACCATGGCTTTTAACACGAAGGTCGATGTGGCCGATACTGAGCTTGAGGCTGACGAGGCTGTCGTCACCGAGGCCGAGGACGTAACGCTCGAGGACGAGGCACTTGTCGAGGCTGAGTCTGAAGACGAGGTTGACGAGGACGACGAGGAGGCAGATGAGTCCGAGGACTCGCTGACCTATTCCAACGGCGTGATCGAGAAGATCGTCGCCATGGCCACCCGCGAGGTGCCGCACATCTTGGGCATGAAGGGCAACCTTATGCACTTTGTGCAGGAGCAGTTTGGTGCTGAAAACCTGACCAAGGGCGTGACGGTCGAGGTCACCGACGACAATCGCGTGGTCGTCAATATCTCCGTCATCATCGAGTACGGCGCCTACGCGCCCGCGATCTTCGACGATGTCAAGGCGCGCGTCACCGAGCGTCTCGCTGCGATGACCGGCCTTGAGGTGGCAGGTGTCAACCTACGCATCGAGGATGTCATCACGCCCGAGGAGTACGAGCACCGCACCAACCAGCACGAGTAACCTACCAGTTAGGGACAGGTTCGTTTTGGCAGGTTTTATCTGCGAAAACGTTAAACGGTCGGTCGCGCACGAAAAAGCGCGGCCGGCCGTTGTTTGTATGTCCCCGATGTAGGCGTACCGCTCGTCTAACTAAGGGTTGCAATTGCCACATTCCGCGTTACCCTAATGGGCGCATTGTTTCCAAATTGTTAACGAGGGGTTGCCGTAATGGCCGACGAACACGAAGCAGAAAGCAAGGCATGGGCAATCGAGGTCGCCGCGGCAGAAGCAGCATCACGTGCTGCCGAGGAGGCAAATCGTCCTCCCGTGGTGCCGATGGAGCGCGTGGTCGATCGCGCTGATATCGAGCGCGGTGAGCGCGCCGGCCAAAAGCGCAGCCAAGAGCCGGGCTTCCCGCGTTTTTTCGCCGAGCTCAATTTGGGCCTGATTCTCACGGCATTTGCCATCGTCGCGTTTAAAACCCCTAACCACTTTGCTTTTGGCGGCACCTCGGGCGTGTCGGTCATTCTGTCCACGCTGTTCCCGACCCTGCCCGTCGGCGTCTTTATGTGGATCATCAATGCGGTCCTCGTCGTCCTGGGCTTTATCTTTTTGGAGCGCAAGGCAATCCTATGGAGCGTCTTCGCCTCGTTTGCCCTCTCGGCCTACGTATCGCTGTTCGAAATCTTTATTCCGACCGATGTCTCGATGACGGGCGATATGTGGCTCGACCTGTGCTTTGCCGTGATTCTGCCGGCGCTTGGTAGCGCCATCGTCTTTGACATCGGTGCCTCGACGGGCGGCACGGACATCCTGGCGATGATCCTCAAGCGCCGCACGACGCTCGAGATTGGCCGCGCACTGCTGCTGGTCGATATCGGCATCGTGACCATCGCGGCCTTCTTGTACGGCCCTCGCGTCGGCCTGTATTGTGTGCTCGGCCTGTTTGCCAAGACGCTCGTGGTCGACAAGGCAATCGAGAGTATCCACCTGCGTAAAGTCTGCACGGTCATTTGCTCCGAGCCACGCAAGGTCGAGGAGTTTATCGTCAAACATCTCAACCGCACGGCGACCATCAGCCGCGGCTACGGCGCCTTTTCGGGCAAGTGCGTGACGGTCATCATGAGCGTGCTGAGTCGTCGCGAGGCCGTGCAGCTGCGCCGCTACGCGCGCGAGGTCGATCCGGGTGCCTTCATCACGATCGTCGACAGCTCCGAGATTGTCGGCAAGGGTTTCCGCGGAACGAACTAACGCGGTTGCACTCATCAAACAATCGAATAGCGCCCTGCGCGTTGCAAATGCGTCATGCTGGAGTATTTGTCCCCACATTGGGTGATAATGATGCTAAAGACATCGTTTGCGATCCAGGTGATTCGCTCAAGATACGAAGGGATGATCTCGATGTTCTGTTCGCAGTGTGGTGCCCCCATGGGCGACAACGACAAGTTCTGCGGTGCGTGTGGTGCTCCTAATGCCGGTGCTGCAACCTCTGCTCCTCAGGGGCAGCCTCAGCAGTTTGTCCCCCAGCCTGTCGTGAACGTGCCCAAGGGTTGCGTGGCTCAGGCGTTTGAGGATATGACCAAGATGCCGGGCGTACTGCAGCGCGTGTGCCAGATTGCCTTTTTGCCGGCGCTTATCTGCGTCGTGTCGGTGCTCGTGCTGTTCATTCCCGTTATCGGCGGTATTGCTGCTGCCATCGGCTTTTTGGCGGCCTGTGTGGCAAGCGCGTGCGGTTCGGGCTTTGGCATCGAATGGGGTCGCGACCTGTCGCTTAAGGTCGATGACGGCATGGATCGTCCGTTGATGCGTTCCACATCGTTTGGCCTTGGCGTCTTTTCGGGCGTTATCTCGAGCGTGCTCAAGGTTATCGCGGCTATTCCCGTTATTGGTGTAGCGCTTTCGCTAGTGGAGAGCGTGGTAATTGGTGCCGCGGGTGCGTACTCTTATTACGGCTCTTATGCGCTTGAGGCCGCGCTGTTTGGCTCGCTGGGCCTGTTTGTTCTGGCTATGATTGCCACGGCGGTCCTGGGTGTCTTCTTTACTATGTTCGCCGACATCGCCGTGATGCACTTTGCGGTGACCGGTCGCGTCGAGAGCGCGTTTTCGCTCGATAAGGTCTGGGCGGCCTTTAAGAACAATAAGACCAAGCTGTTCTGCGCATCGTTTCTTCCCGAGTTTTTGACGGGTCTGGTCGCCAACGTTATCACATGGATCCTGACGCTCGTCTTTGGCACCATTGCCTCTGTCGGTATGTATAGCTACTACTACCGTCCTACGGCTATTGAGGCGCTTGTTACCGGCGGTGGTATTACGCTCGTATTGTTCTTGGTGCTGACGGCGTTTGTCACGGTATTCCTCACGGTCTTTGGCAACATGCTCAAGCATCGCGCCGTTGGCTATTGGGTTGCGCGTTATGCAAGCGAGTGGGCCGACGAGGACAAGGATGACGTCCTGACTTTTGTGCTGCCGTTTGAGAAGAAGTCTGCTCCGGCTGGTTTCAGCGCCGATGCAGCGCCCGCATCCGATTTCGCTGCGGCGCCGGCACCCACGGATGCGCCGACTTCCGAGCCCGTGTCTGCACCCGAGCCCTCGCCGGCTTCTGAGACGGCTTCCGCGCCGAGCTCTACTCCCGAGCAGGAGTGCCCGCCCGTTGACGAGCCCGTCGGGCAGACCGCGCCGGCTTTGGGCGATGAGGGCGATCAGCATGTGGCCGAACAGTCCGAGGACGACCAGCCCACGCCCGAACAGTCCGAGGACGACCAGGCCGAATAGCCTGATGAGGGCTGCGGCCCAGAGTGCCTAAGGCCATGGTCCGTTTTAGCCGATGCCGCCGGGTCGATTGCCTTCATTTTGGTGATCGACCCGTCGTGATTGAAGGTATCCCGTTGGGATGCGGCATGTGAGACCAAAGACGCATGTCGTCTTATGGGAAGGAGGATCTATGTTTTGCGAAAATTGCGGAGCACCCGTTTTGGATGATGCAAAGTTTTGTCCTGCTTGCGGCGAGCCCGTCAACGCTACGTCGGCTGCCGCGTCTGAGCCTCAGCCGGTACAGATTCAGCCCGCCCCGGCACCTCAACCCGCGCCTCAGGGCGCACCTACACCGCCACCCATGCCCGGTGCGGTTGAGCTCGATCGTAACTTTGGCATGATACTGCTGCTCACTATTGTCACGTGCGGTATCTACGGCATCTATGCGTACTACAAGATATCTGAGGATGTCGCAACTATGTGCTCGGGCGACGGGGACGATATGCCCAACTACCTGATTGCAATCCTGTTGTCGTTCATTACCTGCGGCATCTATGGCCTGTGGTGGACATACCGCTTTGGCAATCGTATCCAGGCCAACGGTCCTCGCTATGGCCTTACCATTGCCGAGAGCGGCACGACGCTTCTGTTGTGGCAGCTGATCGGCGCCTTGCTGTGCGGCATCGGACCGATTATTGGTTTCTATCTGATCGTCAAGAACGTCAATGCGATGGCGGCTGCCTACACTGCGCAGGTTACGGCACGTGCGTAGCAACTCGGATTCACAAGCACAGTCCAAGACAAGGGGCGCGGCGGGGCTATTCCGCCGCGCCCTTTTGTTCGCCGCTATCTTGGCGCTGTCGTGCCTTGTGCTGTATGTGACGGGCATCGGCTGCCCGTTTAGGGCGCTTACGGGCATTCCGTGCCCGGGCTGCGGCATGACGCGCGCGTGGCTCGTGGCGTTTGGGCTCGATTGGCGTGCCGCGCTTGCGTATCATCCGCTGTTTTGGATGGCTCCCCCTATGTTTGCGCTGGCGTGCGCCAGGGACTATGTCACAACTTCGCGCACCCGAAAGACAATCGATGCGGCGCTGATCGCAATGTGCTTGCTGCTGGTTGTGGTGTGGGCAATCCGCCTGGTCAACCCCGCAGACGCCGGCCTGCTCTTTGGGGGCCATGTTCCTGTGGGGGTTCCTGCCGATATCATTCATCTCGAGCAGCCACGCCGGCTCATCATCCTTCGCTCTTACCTGTCGTGACGGAGGATACGTTGGAAAAGCGGTCGACACATAAGCGGGGGGGCGAACGTTGAGATAACGTTCGCCCCCCGCTTTGCTCTAGCCAGGCTGTTATGGGTGAGTGCGACGACTACTCGTCGTGCTTCTCCTCGCGGCGAGCGGCGGCACGTGCATCGTGGATGCCCTTGATCGCAGCATGGCGAGCCGTGCGGGCATCGTGGATGGCGTCGCGAGCCTCGGCGGTCGTCGCCTTGGCAGAGCGCAGCTTGGCGGCCAGGTCGGGGTTGGTCTCGGCAACCGCGGCGATAGCGGGTCCGTCGAGCTCTTCTTGTGTGGGCTCGGCCAAAAAGTCGATGGCATACTGGGCGGCTACCATAGAGCCCTTTGCCAGCACGGTCTCGTCGATCTTGTAGAAGCAGGAATGCTGGGCGTACGTGGCGCCAATCTTGGGGTTGCGTGCACCTACAAAGGCAAGTACGCCCGGCACGCGACGCAGGTACTCCGAAAAGTCTTCGCCCGAAAGCGTGCCGCGGTAATGGCCTTGGCCGGTGGGGCCCAGGCATTTGATCACGGCCTGGCGGCAACGCTCGCTCGAGGCGACGTCGTTTTCGACCTTGTAATTGGCGATGGTGTAGTCGGTGAGCTCGGCCTCGGCGCCTAGTGCTGCCGCGGTGTGCTCCACGATGCGGCGCATAAGCTCCGGCATTTCCTCGTGGGTCGAATCGCCGTAGGTGCGTACCGTACCGGCAAGGTAGGCCGTACCGGCGATAACGTTGCGCGCCGTGCCGCCGTGCAGCTCGCCGACGGTGATGACGGCTGGCTCGTAGGGGCTGATCTCGCGCGAGACGATGGTCTGCAGGGCGTTGACGATCTCGGCGGCAACCATAACGGCATCGTGGCCGCGCTGGGGCATGGCGCCATGGCACGAGGTGCCGCGCACGTCGATGCGGAACCAGTCGGTGTTTGCCATGCGCGGGCCGGGCTCGCAGCTCACGGTGCCGGCGTCGACCTCGCTCCAGATGTGCGCAGCGTAGGCGCCGTCGACGCCATCGAGCACGCCCGCGCCAATCATGAGCTTGGCGCCTTGGCCATTTTCCTCGCTGGGCTGGAACACGATGCGGACCTCGCCATGGATGTCGTCGGTCATGTGGCGCAGGATCTGCAGCGTGCCGAGCATCATGGCGATGTGGCAGTCGTGGCCGCAGGCGTGCATACAGCCCTCGTTGACGCTGGCGAACTCCTCACCGGTCTGCTCGGTAACGGGCAGGGCGTCGATATCGGCGCGCAGCAGGATGCGGCGACGCGGTGTGCCGTCCTCGCGGTAGGCATCGGGCGCGGTGCCACGAAGGGTCGCCACCAGGCCCGTCTTGAGGGGACGCTCGTAGGGGATATTCATGGCGTCGAGCTGGTTGGCGATGTCGGAAGTCGTGCGCTCCTCGGCAAGGCTCAGCTCCGGATGCTTATGAAAGTGACGACGCTGCTTGATGATGTAGGGCTCAAACTCGGCAGCGATATCTTGGATGGCCGCGGTAATGTCGTCTGCCGCGCGAACCTCGGTTGCCGCCATAATCTGCTGTGCCTTGGTCTTCGTCATGGTCGATTTGCTCCTTGCTGGTTATATCGCAAAAGCGTACAAGCTGTCTCCAGTATGACACCTGCCACTTGGCCTGGCAAAGCTGCCGTTTGCCGCTTGGGGTTTTGTAGCAGGGGCGGGGGAGTACACTCGGGGGTGTTGAATTTCCTGCCAGAGATGGGGACGCCCATGCAACATATCGATCGGATTATCCGCTCCAAGAACGTCTTTACTGCTCAGGATGGCATCGATGCCGCCCGTGAGCTCGCGATTGCCATTGCGGGCGATCGTATCGTCGCGGTCGGCAAGCCCGATGACGTGATTGCCGCCGCGCCTGCCGCCACGCCGGTTATCGACTACGGCGAGCAGTTTGTCTGCCCTGGCTTTCACGATGCTCACCTGCACTTCTTCCATACCTCGGTCGGCTCCTCGCCGTACATGCTCATGGATATGGGCACGTCCGAGGCGGCGTTGGTGCAGCATGCGCTCGAGTTTTCCCAGGGTCTGCCCGACGACGCTTGGGTGGTGACGCAGGGCTGGCGCGACTACCGCTGGGACCCGCCCGAGCATCCTACCAAGGCATCGCTCGATGCGGCCTTCCCCGATCGCCCCTGCGTTATGTATTCGGGCGACGGGCACACGCTGTGGCTCAACAGCCGCGCACTCGAGGCCCTCGGCGTGACGCGCGATAGCGAGCCGCCAGCGGGCGGCAGCTATGACAAGGATGCAAACGGTGAGCTCACGGGTATTGCCCACGAGGCGGCCGCCATGCAGCTGCTGCCGCGCTGCCTTGAGTGGCTGGGCGAGGACCGCATCGCGAGCGCTTACGCCGACCAAATGAAGCGCATGGCCGAGCAGGGCATCACCTCAATCTGCGACATGTCGCTCATGCCCATGCCGGGCTGCGACTTTATCCGCGACGACGTCTACGACAAGCTAGAGGCAGCCGGCAAGCTGAGCATCCGTGCCCATCTATTCCCCACGCTGCTGGACGACCAATCGCGCCTGGAAGAGCTGCAGGCACGCTATGCCAACAACGCACTGCTCTCGGCGCCGGGCTTCAAACAGTTTTTCGACGGTGTGTCGAGTGAACACACGGCGTATCTCACCGAGCCCTACACCAATCCGCGTTTCCCTGGCGACCAGGGCCGCCTGACGGTTCCTGCCGAGCGTATGCGCAAACTGGTCCTCGCGGCGGCAGAGCGTGGCCATACCGTGCGCATCCACGTCATCGGCGACGGTGCCATCCACGCTGCACTCGATATCTTCGAAGAAGCGGTCAAGCTTTACGGCCTGCCCCAGCGCGGCCACAACACGCTTGAGCATCTGGAGAACCTTCTGCCCCAGGATATCGACCGCCTGCGCAAGCTCAATGTGATCGCCTCGAGCCAGCCCTGCCACATTACGCTCGATCCGGGCGGCCCGGAGCGCGACCTGGGTCTGGAGCGTAGCCGCATCATGTGGCCGTTTGCGACTTATAAGCAGCGCGGCATCCGCCAGGCTTTCGGCACCGATAGCCCCATCACGCCCGTTACAAGCATGAACGTGCTTTACACGGCCATTACGCGTCAAGACCCCAAAAGCCACTGGCCCGAGGGTGGCTGGCTGCCGAGCGAGCGCATCGACGCGGCAACGGCCCTGCGCAACTACACCCTGGGCAGCGCCTACGCGGCCGGTGACGAGCAAAACCTCGGCAGCCTGGAACCCGGCAAATACGCCGACCTGGTAGTCCTGGACCAAAACCCACTCACCATCGACCCCCAAGAGCTCCAAACCACCAAAGTCCAAGCTACCTACCTAGCCGGTAACCTCATCTACGAGCGCTAGCCTCACACATCCCACCCATCAGTTACGGTGAAATAGTTCCTAAATGGCCAGCTAAACAGCCAAAACAAGAACTATTCCACCGCAACTTAAAAGGGGCACGTTCCAGCAACGTGCCCCTTTCTTGTACATCCCATCCGCATCGCCATTTTGCTGCACTGACTTTTCTGAATGCCGGGCCCGATAACGTTACCCCAGCTCCCGTGTGGCTCCGGAGGGGCGGGGCATAAGGTTTATCGCGAGTTCCGCACGAGCCGAAGGCCACTTAATGTGGCCTTCGTGCGAGCAGGAC
>CAKUHK010000019.1:0-32463 GCA_934655965.1 uncultured Collinsella sp. | reverse complement strand
TGCTCGGTCTGCGCATACTTTTGAGGGTTCGCGCTTATATCGTTATGGACAAGCTCGCGTGCTGCATCGGTGAGCTCAGGATGCGACGCCAGATAGGTGCGCTCCAGGTAGGCGGGGATGTAGACGCTCGGATCCATTAGAGGTCCCCTCCCTTAAACGGCAGACCCTGCTCAGCGGCGCGCAAGATGCGCTCGTCGATCTGCGAGCGTACGATGTCGTTGGTGGCGACCCAGGCGGCAAAGCTGGCGTTGTCGGGGGCGCCCAGACCCTCTTGCAGCACCGGTGTCGCCTCGGACAGGGCAAGGACAAGTTCGTCGGTGGAACCCACGCCCACGTTGACGCGGGCATAGACGCCGTCCGGGAACTCCGTCTGAAAATAGAGTGCCTCGGCAGCATGGGGGCACGAGCGCACAAGGATGCGCAGGTAGTGCTCGGCACCCTCGTAATCCAGCTCACGCCAAGCGGCACTCATCAGCGCAATGAGCGTCCACGGATCCAGATCGCGCTCCGCATCCTTGGGACGGCGGCGCAGCGGGGTATTGGCGAGATAGGGCACGGAGTGCGCGGATCGGAAGCGCTTGAGCTCCTCGGCAGGGTATTCCAGCTTTGCCATGGCAAGCATCGCGGTGTGGCGAACGCCGGCGGGGTCGTTGGGGGCAAAGTCCAGGCTGCGGTTTGCTGCCTCGAGCGACATGCGGTAGCGGCCGCTAATGAGGGCGCGCGACGCGAGGGCGGCGAGCCAGCGCAGGTAGGGGCGACGCGTCAGATCGCCGGCGGCTTCGCGCTCGTATGGGTCTTGCGCCGAGGCGATCTTGAGCGCCAGGTCGTGCTCGACCTCGTCTTGCTTGGAGAGCAAAAACTGTACGTACTCCTCGTTGGTGTTGGCGGTGAGCGCCGTCATCATGCGCTGGGCGTCCCAGTTGCTCGGGTCGAGCACGAGGGCCTCGCGCAGCATATCCTCGGCAGCTGCCTCTTCCTGCTCGGCCTGAGCATCGTCGGGAATAAAGGGGATGCGGTAATCGACCGCCTCGACTACCTTGGCAATCAGATGCCCGGCGCGATCGCGGTCGTGCACGATAAGCGGGGCGGGGTTGCGGGTGAACTGCTCCATAAGGCGCTCCACGGCCGGGCCGTCGGTGAGCGGGATGTTGTCGCGGCGCAGGGCCTCGAGAACGAGGCGATGGCAGTCCTCTTGAATGGGGTCGAATGCCATGGTGCCTCCTTTGCTGCGGTTAGGGTTCAATGTCTCTATATAAACCTCTAGTTTACCCGCATGTGGCGTGCCGGGGGCACCGCGCTCGGACATGCACTGTTGCACCACGAAGCGCCTGTCCCGCAGGCGTCTGCATGCTGGCCGTCTGAGTGGTATCACGATGCCGTAAACGGTTGGTTTGGGGCGGTGAACGGCGTGCTCGGCAGCGCCTCAAAAGGGCAAAGAGACCGTTTGGAACATGTTGATAAAACGTTTGTGCAGCTTGGGACAATAAACAATATGCAAGCGCATTCAAGGATAGAAAAAACGTTTCATCATTGGCGGCTTTGGATGAATACTCGACCAACCAAAACGGTAAAATAATGCGTGTCCGAGCGTTGAGACGTTTAGACATCGCGCGTTGTCATCGCCGGCGATGCGCAACTACGGTCCTGACGGAGCCAATTGGGTGCTCCGTTATATACACAAGCCTAAGAGGGGCTTGTTTAGGAGGCACAGTATGGGACGTTTTACCAATCCTCGCGATCTGTACTTTGGTGAGGGCGCTCGTCACGAGGTCAAGAACCTCAAGGGCAGCAAGGCCATCATCGTGACCGGCGGCGGCTCCATGCGTCGCGGCGGTTTTTTGCAGGACGTCGAGAACGACCTTAAGGAGGCCGGTTTCGAGGTCAAGCTGTTCGAGGGCGTCGAGTCCGACCCGTCCGTCGAGACGGTCATGAAGGGCGCCGAGGCAATGGCCGAGTTCCAGCCCGACTGGATTGTCGCTATTGGCGGTGGCTCGCCCATCGATGCCGCTAAGGCTATGTGGCTGTTCTACGAGTATCCCGAGGAGACCTTCGAGCAGGCCGTCGTCCCGTTCTCCTTCCCGGAGCTCCGTCAGAAGGCTCACTTCTGCGCCATCTCCTCTACCTCCGGCACCGCTACCGAGGTTACCGCGTTCTCCGTCATTACCGACTACGCCAAGGGCATTAAGTACCCGCTGGCCGACTTCAACATTACCCCCGATGTCGCCATCGTCGACCCCGAGCTCACCTACACCATGCCCGCCAAGCTGTGCGCTCACACCGGCATGGACGCTCTGACCCACGCCATCGAGGCCTACGTCTCCACCGCTGGCTCCATGTACACCGACGCCAACGCCCTGCACGCCATCCGCGAGATCGTCGAGTGGCTGCCCAAGTCCTATCAGGGCGATCATGAGGCCCGCCAGCACATGCACGACGCTCAGTGCATCGCCGGCATCGCCTTCTCCTCGGGCCTGCTGGGCATCGTCCACTCCATGGCTCACAAGACCGGCGCCGCCTTTGAGGGCGACCACATCATCCACGGTTGCGCCAATGCTATGTATCTGGGCAAGGTCATCCAGTTCAACGCCAAGGACGCTCGTGCCAAGAGCCGTTACGCTTTCATCGCCAAGGAGGTCCTGCACCTCGCCGGCGAGACCGAGGACGAGCTGGTCGAGGCTCTGGTCCAGGAGATCCGCGACCTCAACGACAAGCTCGACATCCCGCAGGGCATCAAGAACTACGGTGCCAAGGGCGTGAAGGCCGACGAGTCCATCATCAACTACGATGAGTTCGAGGCCAAGAAGCACGACGTTGCCGCCAACGCCATCCTCGACGCCTGCACGGGCTCCAACCCGCGCCAGCCGTCTCAGGAGGAGATGGAGCAGCTGCTCGAGTGCGTCTACACCGACACCCCGGTCACGTTCTAATCAGTTCGCCTTGTTCTGATGAGGGTCCCGTGCTTCGTGCGCGGGGCCCTTTTTGCTATGGTGCAAAGTAACCTGACCCCAATGCACCAAGTTGGTGCAAGGGGTCAGGTTAGTTTGTACCAATTTTTGAGTGAGTGAAAGGGTGGGGCTGCGATGTCGCTACCTATGGTTTACGGCGGTCCCGGTCGGTATGTTCAGGGACCGGGGGAACTCTCGCGTCAGGGCAGGTATCTGTCGTGGTTGGGAGACTCCGCCTATGTCTTGTTTGACCAGGGCACCGAGGACCGGCTGTGCAAGCAGATTGTCGATGGGTTCCAAGACGATGACCTCCAAGAGCCGCTCTTTAAGATCTACAACGGCCCGTGTACGGAAGATGCCGTTATAAAAATGGCTAATGAGGCGCGAGCCGAGCATTGCGACATGGTGGTCGGTATCGGCGGCGGTAAGATGCTCGACATCGCTAAGGCTGTCGCGTTTTTTGCCGATCTTCCGCTGTGCGTGTGTCCAACGGCGGCCTCGATGGATGGTCCGTGCAGCGCGATTTCGGTGCTGTATCACGAGGACGGGTCGTTCGACCATTATCTGACGCTCGCGAAGAACCCCGACCTGGTTGTGGTCGACACCGACGTGGTTGCTGCGGCGCCGTTGCGTATGACGGTCGCCGGCATGGGCGATGCGCTGGCGACGTACTTCGAGGCGCGTTCGTGCGTTACGGCGCGGGGCACCAACGAGCATGGTGGCACGCCGGGGCATCTGGCCTTGGTCGCTGCCCGCGCCTGCTATGACACCCTTATGGAATGTGGCGTCGCTGCTAAGCGTGACCTCAAGAAGGGCCGCATGTCGCCGGCGGTGGAGCGCCTGATCGAGTGCAACATCTTGCTTTCGGGCGTTGGCTTTGAGAGTGGCGGCCTGGCGCTGGCACATGCGATTGCTAACGGGCTGACAATTCTGCCCGAGTGCAAGGCCATGCATGGCGAGGCTGTAGCGTTTGGTCTGGTGGTTCAACTGCGCCTGGAGCGTGCAGCCGAGCTTGGACAAGTGCTCGAGTTTTGCCAGCGCGTCGGCCTGCCGACGACGCTCGAGGAGCTTGGGCTTGGCGAGATTTCCGATGCCGATCTGCTGAGTGTTGCGGATGCAGCCTTTAGAAACGAGCGCAATATGGCCAACGAACAGGCCAAGGTGACCAAGCAAAAGCTCGTCGAGCTCATGCGTGACGAATAGGGAGGCGCGCGAACCAACCTTGGTGCAAACTAACCTGACCCCCATGCACCGGCTTGGTGCCGTGGGGTCAGGTTAGTTTGCACCATTGTTTTTGTCCGCTGGCGATGGATATGTTGGCATGTTTTAGACACTTTGCCTGTTGAGGGTAATTGGACTTGCCATTTCTATCCATAGGGGATATACCGAACGGCTAGCCATCGGTCCACAATAAAAAGTGCCATTCTACCGACAAAGGAGGACACGATGGCTTTAATGGACATTTTGATGAAGCGCCGCAGCGTTCGTTCGTATACGGGCGAGCCGGTGAGCCGCAAGAATCTGGAAAAGATTCTGACGGCCGGTCTTATTGGCCCCACGGGCAAGGGCAAGAAGCCGTGGCGTTTTGTGGTCGTGACCGACCCCGAGAAGCTCGAGGCGCTCTCCGGCATGCGCAAGCCCGCTCCGGCCGCGTTTAAGACCGCCGGTGCCGCTATTGCCGTATTCGGCGATCCGGGTGTGTCCGACACCTGGGTGGAGGACTGCTCCATCGCTATGGAGAACATGCATGTCATGGCCGATGACCTGGGCTTGGGCAGCGTGTGGATCCAGGGCCGCCTACGCGAGGCCAACGAGGGCGGCACGGCAAGTGACTATGCACGCCAGGTGCTCGGCATCGAGAACGGCTATGAGCTTGAGGCCGTGCTGCTGGTGGGCCAGATTCACAGCCATCCCACCTATCACACCAAGGCCGATGTCGATTGGTCGTTTGTGACCTGGGACGAGTAAGACGAACGACAGCCCATCCGGGCAACTTGCAAGGACATAAAAGAGGCGGGCTCGCCGGGAAACCAACCCGACGAGCCCGCCTCTTTTTCTATCGAGAGTACGTTACAGCTCGCAGACGTTCTGCGCGCGGCCCTCAGCGTAGGCAACGACATTGTCGAACTCAATCTTGGCACGGCGCTGCATGGCCTCGTGCGTCAGGAAAGCGACGTGCGGGGTAAAGATGCAGTTCTTGGCATTGACGAGCGCATAATCGGCGGGAATGGGCGGCTCCATGTCGAAGACGTCGATGCCGGCGCCGGCGAGCTTATCATCGTTGAGCGCCTGAGCAAGAGCATCGTTATCCACGATGGCGCCGCGGGCACAGTTGATAAAGACGGCGCCGTCCTTCATCTGAGCGAACTGCTCGGCGCCAAAGCTCTTGCGCGTGGCGTCGTTGTTGGGCAGGTGCAGGCTCACGATATCGGATTCGGCGAGCAGTTGCTCGAGCGAGACCTGCTCAATACCGGCCTCGGCGGCCTCGGGATGTGGATGGCGTGCATAGCCCAGCACACGGGCGCCAAAGGCCTTAAAGAGGCGGCCCGTAGCGCAACCGATCTTGCCGCAGCCAACGATGCCGACCGTCTTGCCGCAGATCTCGGTGCCCATAAGGCCGGCGCTCGTCTTGCCGGCGCGGACGGCGGCATCGGCGGCGCCCACCTTGCGTAGTACGTCGATGGTAAGGCCAAGGGTGAGCTCTGCGACCGAAACGTCGGAATAGCCGGCGCAGTTGCGCACCTCAATGCCGCGCTCGCGGCAGGCAGAAAGTCCCACGTGGTCGATACCAGTAAAGGCCACGGCGATCATTTTGAGCGCGTCGGCACCCTCGACGACCTCGGCGGGGTAGGGGTTGTTGGCGATCATGACGACCTCGGCACCCTCGCTACGACGGGCGAGCTCGGCCGGATCGGTGGTCTTGGTATCGAAGTAGACAAACTCATGGCCAGCCTCCTTGAGCGGGGCGGCAAGCTCGTCGATAGTCTGCGCGGGAACTCCCAGGGGCTCCAACAATGCGATTTTCATAATGCAATTCCTTTCGTTTTAGTTGAAGGTATCGGCAAGATAGGCGAGGGCCGCTTGATAGGTCTCGCGGCCCACGGGGTTGGCCGTGTCGCGGTCAAAGTCGTGTTCCAGATAGTACACCTGGTGCATCTTACGTTGCTTTGCGGCACGCATGAGCGACTTTGACTGCTTAAGGGGCACATCGTTGTCACCAGTGCTGGCCGTGATAAACACGGGCGGCAGGCGCTCAAGATCTTCACGCGTAAGGGACAGGGCCGTAACATTATTCTCGTCCACGCCCAGCATGCGCCCCCAAGTCCCCTGCTGGCGTGCATGCACATACAGGGAAAACCTTGTGGCTTTGGGGCCCTCAAATACCAGCGAGCCGGAAGGTCCGGTGAGGGCGCCGACGGTCGTGGCGCTGACGGCGGGCATAGCGGCGTAATGGGTACTCGGAGTGCGTACGAACGGATCATCGAGGTTCCAGTAGCCGTAGAAGTCCCAGATGGCGGCAGGCTGTTGCAAATCCGGGCGTTTGGAGGCAATTTCGGCGGCCATCTTGAGTGCCAAATAGCCTCCTGCCGAGCGCCCAAAGAGCACGTAGCGGTCGCACCCGAGCTCGGGGAGCTCGTGCTCAACTAACTGGCAAAGCGCTTGAAACGAAAGTTCCACCGAGCACTCGAGCGGCCACTCGGGTGCAAGCGGGTAGTCAACGGCCACCAGTGTGTATCCGGCAGCGGTAATCATATCGACGTATGGCTCCGGTAAATCGCCGCGCTCCCCATACAAAAAGCCGCCGCCATGGTAATAAACAATGGCGCATCCGTTGGAGAACCCTTCGATCGTATGCACGGTCGCCGGAACCTTAATCTTTCCGGCGCAAATCTCGAGCTCCATTTAGTTCTCCTTCTCGAGCAGTCGGAAAATGCGCGAGCCCAGTGCGATTTGCAGACGATCGTCGGGGTTATGGAAATCGAGCCCGGTGGTCTTTTGGATGCGCTCGGCGCGATATCGGATGGTCTTGGGATGCATGTAGAGCTGGCGCGCCGTCTCCTGATAGTTGAGGCTGTTCTCGCACAGGACCGTTGCCGTTTCAAAAAACTCAAAACTGTGGTCGTGCAGTTCGCGTACGCGTGGATCGACAAAGCGCATAAGCTCCGAGGCATCGGTCACCTGCATAAAGAGCTTATAGATGCCCAGATCCTCAAAACGCATGATGCGGTCTCGATACTGCTCGCCATCAAAGAAGCGTTCGATCTCGGTGACCTCGCGCATAAGGTCGGGCAGGTTCGACGACGTTCCAAGCGACGAAACGGCAGCAAGATAAGAAAAGGCGGGCAGCGCCGGCACCATGGCGACGTCCTTTAAAATCGTTCTCACGTCGTCGGAGGCGTAGCGGCTCTGGGGCGATTTGACGTTATGCAAAAAGACGATCGAATCGTTCATCTCCAGATAGGCGGTATCGGGATAGAGCATCTTAAGACGACGGCGGACCATGATCAAAATGTCGCCGCGGCGGTCGATGGCGTTGGGGTCATCGAGGTTGACCTTGAGCATAAGCGCCTCGTAATGCGGAAAGGCTCCAATGCCCAGCGATTGCAGGCTGTTCATTACGTGCTCGGCATCGATAGTTGAGTCGGTGAGCAGCTCGCGCACCACGTTGTTGTTTTGGAAGAAGATCTTACGGTCGAGTGCGTTTTGCTTCAGGATCTCCATCTGCAAAAGCGACACGACATTTTCTACCGCCATAATGTCGAGCGGGGAGAGGCGTGCGATCTTGACGTGCAGAATTAGGTAGTAGATCTGGTCGTCGGAGCTGGGAATGAGCACCGCGGTCGCATGGCGCGTGAGCTCGGGGTAGGTGAGCTCAGCATCGAAATAGCGATGGCTGCGGTATGGGTTTTCATCGAACTCTGTAAGACGCGGCATGGTAAAGCGCGAGAGCTCCTGGCTTGTCGTGGTGCGGCGATCCTTGGTACTGTCGAAAAACGTGATGTCGGCATGGATAAGGCCGCGCAATTTGAGCAGGATCTCGAGTACCGTGGGTTCGCGCAGGGCCAAGTCCATGGTCTGGCGATGCAAGTCATAAAAACGGTTGAGGAGCGTCAGGTTGGAGTCCAAGAAGTTGCCGAGCACGTCGAGTAGCAAGCTCTCGTACTTGGTATCAGCGGGAATCTGAATTAACGGAAGATCGTGCTTATCGCACAGTTTGACGATTTGGTCCGGCGCCGCCGCCAAAAGGCGCTCAGGCTTAAAGACAATCGCTCCGATGCCGAGCTCATCTGCTTTATTAAAGAAGAAGGTGAGCCCGTCAGCGGAGAGGTTCTCAAAGGCATAAAAGCTCGTGATGAGCATCTGGCCGGGTTTGCCCCAGACCTCGATATCGGGAGCCTCGACGATCATGGCGGTGGAGACCTCGCGATCAAGGCCGGCGCGGCCGGCGATGACGGTGGCGCCCTCAAATGAGGGGAGCAGCAGTGCGTCTGAAACGTTCATGAGGACTCCTTCGCGTTTATATGTGACAAGGGGACGGTCCCTTTGCCATATCAGATGGTAGTGCAAAAGCGCCCCGTGGCGCACATGGCGCCGCGGGGCAGATAACGGGCGAGTGGGACACCTCACGTGTGGTTGTGGAGAGAGGAGAGGAGCGCCCCGGTGCCCAGAGGTATTACAGGCGGACGTCGCGGTTGCAGTCCTTGCTGTAGATGTAGGCAAAGTCCTCGTCGCGACCGACGCCGTAGGCGGCCTGCGGGCAGTAAGCGCCCATGTACAGGTAGTCGCCCTTCTTGACGGGCAGCCACTCGTCCTCGAGGACGTACATGCCCTCGCCCGAGAAGATGTAGGCGCCGTGCTCCTGGAAGTGGGTCTCCACGTAACCGTGGCAAGCGCCCGGCTTAAAGGCCAGGATGTGCATATTCATGTCGAAGCCAAGGTCGGTGGCAGAAGGCAGGAAGTCGCAGCACTTGACGTCGGTCATGTCCTCGTAGTCGACCCATTCAAGATCGTTGGAGTTGCCGATCACAGTGTGAGCCTCGTGACCCTCGATGCGGTCGTAGAGACGCTTGTACATAAAGCCGTGAGCGTCGCTGTCGCCCTTGTTCTCAAAGAAGATCTTCTTGCCCTCGGGGACAAAGATGTAGCCGCCGTCGGTCACGGTCTGGGTGGTCTCGCCATCGGAAACCTCGACGGTGCCGTCGAAGAAGTAGATGAAGAGCTCCTCGCCCGGCTGGCCCCAGCCCTGAGCGTTCTTGCCGCCCTCATGAACGGTCAGCAGGTAGTCGACGAAGGTGCCGCCGAGCTTGGGCGAACCCAGGATGGTGATGTCGCAGTTCTCGAAGCCCGGGATGACGTTCTTAACGCAGCCGTCGGGCTCGATGACGGCCCAGTTGCGCTTGACGACAGAACGGTTCTGCAGGATGTCGTCGCGATAGCCAGTGTTGTTGTTGCGGTAGCCCATGATTGTTTCCTTTCTTTTGGGCGTTGATAAGTAAAAGAAGTTAGGCGCGGGCGCGACTGGCGCAAACGCGGTCGATGACCAAGAATGCCGCCGTTCCCACGAGGATGATCAAGATTGCAAGGTAGAAGCCCCAGACGCCCGAACCGAGTGAATCGGTGAGGGAACCCGTAACAGTGGGGGCAACTACCGATGCGCTCATGCCAAAGAAGTTAAAAACACCAAACATGGTGGTGACGGAACCCTTTGGAGCGAATTGGCCCAGCCAGCTAATGATGATGGGCTCAACGGTGAGTTTGCCAAAAAAGCCGTAGGCGACAATGCCGGCTACAACGACGGTTTGGTTGGTGCTCTGAATCATAACGAGCGCAAAGACGCTGGCGATAAGCTCAAGCCCAACGATAAGCGGTACCTTTTTGGTAGGCATCTTATCGGCGATACGGCTGAAGATGAGCGCGCCGGGAATGCCGGCAAAAAAGACGAGTGAGGAGACAATGCCCGTGAGGCTGTCGGCAAAGCCTCGCTCGGTGCCCAAGAAGTTGGGGAGCCACGTGCTAATGAGGTAGTACATGTAGAGCGTGGAGAAGTAGACGATGTAGGCAGCGATCATCTGCGGCTTAAAGAGTTTGCCTAAGCCATTCTTGCCGGGCGCGGCCGAATCGAGCTTCTGCTCGATGGTGGCGGGTGCTGCTGCCTTCTTTTGACCGGGCAACGTGCGTGCGAAGACCACAGCCATGACAACAGCGAGCACGGCAGTAGAAGCAGCGAGCGTCTGCCAGGGGAGAAGACCGGTGCTTACCAGGCAGCTGGCCGAAACCAGGCCAAGGCCAGAGCCCACGGCGGTGCCAGAGTTGACGATGGCGGTTGCGAGACTTTTCTTGTCGCCCGGTACATACACATTGGTGATGGTGTAGGCGATGCCAAAGAACGTGCCGCAACCGGCGCCGGAGATAAGGCTACCGGCATAGAGCATCTCGAGCGTGCCGGAGAGCGCGATGATTACGGTTCCCACGGCAAACACGATAAAGCCAGGGATGACCACGGCTTTCATGCCAAAACGATCGACCAGGATTCCCGAGGGGATCTGCATGATCACGTAGCCAAGAAAGTAGAAACTCGAGATAAGACCAAGTTGCGCATTGGAGACGCCGCCAAAGAACTCGGATAGTACCGAGTAGATGGGGGTGAGCATCATACGCGAGATCCAGATGACAACCCAGCCAAGGGCGAGCACTACGATGGCGCGCTTCCAGAAGGGCGTTTGAGTTGTTGTCTTGGTGGTCATGGGATGAAACCCCTTACGGTCGATGGAACAGGTGAAGGGCCCGACACTCAAAGGTGAGCGGGCCCCGTTTTAAAGCGTGTGGGCGCTATTTGACAAACTTGCCGGGGAAGTCCTTGCAGACGCCCTCGCCCTTTGCATAGGTGGTTTCGCCGCGCAGGATGGTGCGGGCGACCTGGCAGCCGATGGTGCGGCCGATGTACGGCGTGATCTTGTTCTTGTACTCAAGATCCTCGGCCTGCAGCGTGTAGGGGCTGTTGGGCTCGATCAGGCAGAAGTCGGCGTCCTTGCCAACCTCGATGCGACCCTTGTCGGCCAGGCCAAAGCGGTCAGCGACGTTGGTGGACATGACCTTGGCGAACAGGGCTGCGCTCATGCCGCGCTTCTGGACCATCTCGTCGTACATGACATCCATGCAGTTCTGGATGCCGGAGATGCCGCCCCAGGCGTCAAAGGCGTTTTCGGGAGCCTTAAGGTCGGGCGTGCAGGGGGAGTGGTCGGAGACGACCATGGCGATGGAGCCGTCGGCGAGCAGCTTCCACAGGGCGTCCTGCTGGGCCTTGTCACGAATCGGGGGAGAGCACTTGGTGATGTTGCCAATGGCATCGAGCTCGTCGGTCGTGAAGTACAGGTAGTGCGGGCAGGTCTCGCAGGTGATGTCGTAGCCCTCCTGCTGAGCGGCGATAACCTCGGCCACGGCCTCCTTGCAGGTGCAGTGACAGATGTTGACGCGGCAGCCGGTCTGCTTGGCAAAGAAGATCACGCGACGAACGGCCTCGGCCTCGGTGAACGGGGGACGGGTGGCGACGTAGTCAGAGACCTTGCCCTTGCCAGCGGCCTTGGCGAGTGCGCCGAGCTTGTTGGTGATGGGGGCGTTCTCGCAGTGGACGTCGAGCACCTTGCCGGTCTTGGCAATCTGGCGCATGCCCTCCCACAGCGAGTAGTCGTCAACGTCCTCAAAGTCGCCGTTGTCGGGGATGGTGCGATCGCCGCAGCTGGCGACGAATGCCTTGTAGCCCACGACACCACCGTCGGCGAGCTCCTGAATGCCGCCGTCGAGGTTGTAGGGGGTCAGGCCGCCCAGAGAAGCGACGTCGACGCGAAGCTTACCGGCGCCTGCAGCCTCCTTGATGGCAAGGCGCTCGCCGTTGGTGGTGGCGGGAACCTGGTTGAGGGGCATCTCGACGATCGAGGTGATGCCGCCCTTGGCGCAAGCAGCGGTGCCGGTGAGGTAACCCTCCCAGCCGTCGCGGTAGCCACCACCGGGATCGGTGATGTGAGCGTGACCGTCGATCATGCCCGGGCTCACGACGAGACCGGTAGCATCGATGGTCTCGGTGCCCTCAAGATCAGCGCCGATAGCGGCGATCTTGCCATCGGTTACGGCGACGTCGGTTACGGTCTCGCCGTCTTCGAGGATGACGGTACCGCCTTTAATTACGAGGTCGTACATTGTTCCTCCCTTAGGTAGGGTGTCTGCTTTCCTGGCAGACGTTGTGGAAAGGACCTTTACAGGGACACGCCGTTTGCGCGCCAGCAGCGTATCCCTGGCGAGGTTGAAGATGGGGTGGAGCAAATGCTCCTGCAGGTGGAGACCTGCGTGGTTGCTTTACTCGGCCTTAGACGAGTAGAACTTGTGGATGACGAGGTAGATCACAAAGGCCGAGACGAAGCCTGCGAACCAGGAGACGCCCGAGATAAACGAGAGCGCGGGGATGAGCTGGCCCGAGAGCGAGATGACGAGTGCTGCGATGGTCGCGATGTAGGCCGGAACGTTGACACCCTGATAGGGGTTTGACTTGTCCTGGTTGTTCATGTCCATGTAGAGCGCATCGAGGTCAATCTGGCGCTTGGCGACAAAGTAGTAGTGGGCGATCATGACGCCGGCGACAGGGCCAAGCACGGCGCCGATAGTGTTCAGGAACAGGTAGATGGAACTGGAGTTTTCCATGAGCTTCCAAGGCATGATGGCGAAGCTGATGATGCTCGCGATCACAACGCCGCTACGATAGGTGAGCTTCTTGGGGAACAGAGCCGCCAGCTGGTAGCCAGCAGGGATAATGTTGCCCGTGGCATTGGTGGAGATGGTGGTGAGCAAAAAGACACCCGTGGCGCAGACGACGAGGGGAACGGAATCCCACGAGTCGATAACCGTGGTGATATCCCAGTGCTGCGTGCCGGTGGCAAGCGAGGCGCCGATGAGGATGACGACGCTGCAGAAGGCAAAGACAACATAGGCGACGAGCAGGGAGAGGGTCTGACCGCGGCGCTGGGTTGCGGTGGACGTTGCGGTCTGCGTAAAGTCGGAGACGCTAGCACCCGGAGCCGCCCAGACGGCGATGACGGAGTTCAGGATCATCAGGAAGACGTATACGGGGTTGAAGTCCTCGGTTGCGGCGGGACTAAAGGCAAGGATGTTGCCCAGACCGCCGGCGGCACTAATTGCCCAGATGGTCATGCCGATGACGACAACGTAGATAAGCGGGGAGAGAATGGCGGTGAACTTGTTGAGGATTCCGCCGCCACCCAGGCCGATGGCTACGTTAAGGAGCCAAAAGATCGTAAATGAGATGAGCTGTGGGATACCGATGCCCAGGATTTGCGCACCGTCGCCAATCTCCAAGAAACCAGGGAAGATCTTGCCCAAGATAATGGTGAGTGCTAGCGAGCCGGTGTAGGTCTGAAGACCGAACCAGGCGATGGCGGCGACGCAGCCACGCAGGAAGCCGGGGAGCTTGGCGCCCAGGTTTCCGTAGGTCGAGCGCAAGTGCATGGCAAAGGGGATGCCGTACTTGGATCCGGCTTCGCCGTTAATCACCATAAAGGCGGCAACGAGCACGGCGCTTACCACGAGGGCGAACATGACGTTGATGGGGGAAAGGCCCAGGAAGAGGAATCCACCCACCGCAGCGTAGTTAGGGATGTTGTGGACGGAGCCCATCCACAAGGTGAAGTAGTTCCCGACTCCCATGTTGCGCTTTTCGGCGGTTTTGGGGAGCATGTCGTCGTTATAGCCGCGAGCGCGGTAGCGCTCGACTTCTTCGTCGGTTACTTGATAGTCGACGGATTGAGGGTTAGGCATGATGCCTCCCATCTTTTGAGTTGTGGCGGCCCGCTAGTAGGCGAGGTTATAAAGGGCGGCGCCGAGCATATCGATACCGGCCTTGAGGTCTTCGGCCTCGGTGTACTCGGCCGGGTTATGGCTGATGCCCTTGACGCTGGGGACAAAGAGCATGCCAGTCGGTACGTGCGGGGCGATAACCTGGGAATCGTGGCCGGCACCGGAGTGCATCATGCGATAGTTGGCGCCGGAGTCCTTGGCGACCTGCTCGATCTTGGCGACGAGCTCGGGGTTCATGGGAACGGGGTCCTCGTCCATCCAGCGGTCGATCTCAATCTCGACGCCGTGCTCGGCTGCGATGCGGACCATGTCGGCCTCAATCTGCTCGCTAAAGCGCACAAGCGTGTCCTTGTCGGTGTGGCGGCAGTCCATGGTAAACATGGCATCGCCGGGAACGACGTTAACGGTGTTGGGCGTGACCTCGATGTGGCCAAAGGTGAGCACCAGCGGATCGCCTTCGGCGTTGGCCTTGGCGATGGACTCGGTCACAATCTGGGAAAAGACCTGGACCACATCGTGGCGATAACACATGCGGGTGGTGCCGGCGTGGTTGGCCTCGCCGTGCAGACGAATGTTGTAGCGACGCTGACCGGTGATGGCGGTAACGACGCCCACCTTCTTGCCTTCCATCTCGAGGGTGTTGCCCTGCTCGATGTGGAGCTCAAGGAATGCCTTGACGTTGTCGAGCGGGCTCGTGTGAGCGGTGCGAACGCCAAAGCCGCAGTTCTTCATGGCCTCGGTGAAAGTTACGCCGTCATTATCGGCAACGCCTTCGAGTACGGTCTCGGGCACGGTGCCGACCATATTCTTGCTGCCCCAGAAAACAAAGGGGAAGCGGCTGCCCTCCTCCTCTGCCATGGAGATGACACGCAGGGACTTCTTGGGGGCGCCGTGGGTCTCGACAAGATCCTTAATGGCCAAGTAACCACCGAAGATGCCGAGCGCGCCGTCGAGCTTGCCGCCGTGTACAACGGTGTCCACATGGCTGCCGCAGGCGATGACGTCGTCCGTGTCATCGGTGCCAGGGTAGGTACCGACGAGGTTGCCCACCTCGTCAAACTCGGCGACCATGCCCAGGTCCTCAAACTTCTGCTTGAGGGCGAGCTGTGCGTCGAGCCATTCGGGCGTGAAGAGCAGGCGGGTCATGCCACCGGTCTCATCGGCGCCAAAGGATGCGAGCCAATCGCGGACCGATTCCACTTCTTGTGCGGAGGTGCTCATATCTACACTCCTTTATCACTTGGTTGAGGACCGCTTGATCGTGTGATGTGTCGCCCGGTCCGTTCGATGACATACACATTACTTTTTGCTAAAAATACCAACAATGTCCACTTCGGATAAAGAAGAATAGTAATAGCTAGCCACCTAGGATAATGAATGAATCCTTAGCGCATGGTTTACTGTCATCAGACGCTCGTTGCCGTTACGGCCTACAGCGTGACGGTACATCCACCGAGACATATAGAAAGTCGGCGATGCAGATGCTTTATACAGTTGTAAAGCAAAACTCGTATCAGGACTCCATTAACCTGATGCTGCTCACCAATAAGATCAATGCCATGCCCGGCGTGGTCCAGAGCCAGATCATGATGGGCACCGATGCCAACAAGGATATCTACGATGCCGCCGGGCTGCTGACGCCCGAGGCCGCCGCTGCCAACCCCAGCGACATGGTGATCGTCGTCGAGGCCGACGACGAGAAGATCGTGGACGAGGTGCTCTCCGAGACCGAGGCCTTCCTCGACGACCTTTCGGTTAAGAAGGCTGCCGACGGCGGCAACACCACCGCAACCTCGTGGGAGGAGGCCGTGGCGGCGCTTCCCGATGCCAACCTGGCACTCTTCTCCATCCCTGGCGAGTACGCCGCGCCCGAGCTTGAGCGCGCGCTCGACCTGGGCCTCAACGTGTTCTCCTTTACCGATAACGTTGCCCTGGAGGACGAGGTCCGTCTTAAGCAGAAGGCGCACGAGAAGGGCCTGCTCTTTATGGGTCCCGACTGCGGCACCGGCGTGATCAGCTCCGTGCCCGTGGCCTTCACCAACGTGATTAACCCCGGCAACATCGGTATCGTCGGCGCTTCGGGCACCGGCATCCAGGAAGTCACCTGCGCCATCGACCGCATGGGTGGCGGCTGCGTGCACGCCATCGGTACCGGTGGCCGCGACCTTAACGCCAAGGTCGGCGCCGTTACCGTTAAGGACGCCATCGTGGCGCTCGAGAACCATGACGCCACCGACGTCATCTGCGTTATCTCCAAGCCGCCTGCGCCCGAGGTTCGCGACGAGGTCATCGACCTGCTCGAGAAGTGCGAGAAGCCGGTCGTAGCCATCTTCATTGGCGAGAAGCCCGAGGCTCATCTGGGTCACGTGCACCTGGCGCACACCCTGGAGGAGTGCGCTCAGATCGCCGTGGATCTGGCAGCTGGCCGCGAGGTCAAGGCCAACTACTGCGAGCCCGTCGACATTGCGGTCGCCGAGCCCCTCGCCGAAGATAAGACCGTCGTGGGACTGTACTCCGGTGGCACCCTTGCCGGTGAGGCCGCGATGATGATCACCGAGGCGCTCGAGCTCGGCCACATTATCAAGGAAGACGGCTATATGCTGCGCCACGGTGGCTACGACGTCATCGACCTGGGCGACGACGTGTATACCCAGGGTCGTCCGCACCCCATGATCGACCCCGAGGTCCGCGTCAAGATGATGCGCGAGTACGCTGCCAAGCCCACCACGGGCGTCATCGTCTTCGACTGCGTGCTCGGCTACGGCTGCCACCCCGATATGGCCGCCGAGCTTGCCCCCGTCATTGCCGAGTGCATCGAGACCGCCCGCGCCGACGGTCGCGAGCTCCACTTTGTGGGCACCGTCGTGGGCACCAGCCACGATCCGCAGGACTACGACCGCTCCGTTAAGCTGCTGGCCGACGCCGGCGCCGTCATGGAGTCGAGCAACGCCCGCGCCGTTCGTGCCGCGCTTGCCTTCAAGGGCATCGGCTACACCGAGGCCGACCGTCCGACTGTCGACTACACCGTCAAGGATAACGCTCCGCTGCCCGAGCCTTCCGAGGCCGTGATGGAGCTGCTCACCACCAAGCCGCGCGTCATCAACGTCGGCGTCGAGAGCTTTGTCGACCCGCTCGTCAAGTACGGCGCCAAGGCCGTCCAGTATGCCTGGAAGCCCATGGCAGGCGGCAACAAGCGCATGATTCACCTTCTGACCGAGCTCGCCAAGCACGACGAGATCGACGAACAGAATGACCGCATCGTCGAGCGTTTCCGCGCCTCCCAGCCCTTCCTGGTGGACGTCCGCCCGGCCAAGGACCTCATCCCCGAGATCAACGGCAAGGTTATCCTGCACGCCGGTCCTCCGATCGAGTACAGCCACATGACCGACCCCATGCAGGGCTCCTGCGTCGGTGCCGTGCTCTTTGAGGAGTGGGCCGACAACGAGGCCGACGCCCGCAAGCTGCTCGAGAGCGGCGAGGTTAAGTTCATTCCGTGCCACCATGTCCACGCTGTGGGCCCTATGGGCGGCATCACCTCGCAGAACATGCCGCTCGTCGTGGTCGAGAACCGCGTTGACGGCACCGTGGGCTACTGCACCATGAACGAGGGTATCGGCAAGGTGCTGCGCTTTGGCGCCTACTCCGAGGAAGTCGTCAACCGTCTGCGCTGGATGCGCGACGTGCTCGGCCCTGTGCTCTCCGCGGCTCTTAAGCTCAAGGACGGCGGTATCAACCTCAACGTGCTCGTGGCCAAGGCCATTACCATGGGCGATGAGTTCCACCAGCGCAATATCGCCGCTTCCCTGTGCTTCCTCAAGGAGGTCGCACCGCTCATCACCCGCATGGAGTGGGACGCCAAGGAGAAGGAAGAGGTCATCCAGTTCCTGGCCGATACCGACCAGTTCTTCCTCAACATCATGATGGCTATGGGCAAGTCGATCGTCGACTACGTCCGCAAGGATCATGAGGGTTGCGTCGTCACCACCATGTGCCGCAACGGCGAGAACTTTGGCGTGCGCATCTCCGCGCTCGGCGACGAGTGGTTTACCGCTCCGGTCAACACGCCCAACGGCCTGTACTTCACCGGCTTTGCCCCCGAGGATGCCAACCCCGATATCGGCGACTCCGCAATCACCGAGACTGTGGGCGTGGGCGCCATGGCTATGATCGCTGCCCCCGGCGTCACCCGCTTTGTCGGTGCCGGCGGCTTTGAGGACGCACTTGCCACCTCCAACGAGATGGAGAAGATCTGCGTCACCCATAACCCCGCCTGGACCATCCCCACGTGGGACTTTAAGGGCACCTGCCAGGCCATCGACATCCGCAAGGTCGTCGCCACCGGCATCACGCCGCTCATTAACACCGGCATCGCCCACAAGCAGGCTGGTGTGGGCCAGATCGGTGCCGGTACTGTGCGTGCCCCGCTGGGCTGCTTTGAGAAGGCGCTCGAAGCCTACTGCGCAAGCTTAGGAATCGAGTAGCGTTATGGAACTCGCGGCCGTCCAGATTTCGCCCTACGCTCTCGAGGGGCTCCGCGCTCCCTTGATGGGTCATGTGCACAGTGTGTTCAATACGAGCTTCAATGTGGAGCTCGGGGACGCCCTGGTGCATGTGGGGCGCGATGCCGATGCATTCTCGTGCACGAGCATCACCATCCCTGCAGGCGAGATGTCGCTTGTGCTGGACGGCCTTGAGCCCGGTCAGGTCGTCACCGTGCGCAATGGCTACCTGCGCCTGTATCGCCCCAGCGATATCGTGTCGATTGATCTGCAGGGCGCGGAGCCGGTCAACTGCTCTGTCCCTGCCCTCTTCGATACCGTATCGGCGCGCTGGGCACTTTCCTGGCTGGGGGAGCGTCGTTTGCGCGAGCGCTCGGGGCTTCCTCCCGGTACGGAGACGATGCGTGCCCTCACGGGCCTTCGCGAGGGAGCATCGTCCAAGCGTATCGCCGATCACGTGCACTATCTGTGCGGTAGGGGTCTTGGCCTTACGCCATCGGGAGACGATGTCCTTCTGGGCTATGCCTGCGCCCGCAGTGCTTTTGGTCAGGCAGCCGGGCTTATCGACCTTCTTGCCAAGGAGTCGACGGGCCGTACTACGCCGGTTTCCCGCTCTTATGTTTCCGCATTCTCTCGTGGCGGCGTCAATCCCGTGTACCGCGACTTGCTGCTTGCGGCGCGCGACCGCGACGCCGATGCATTTGGCGACGCCGCAACGTCGATCGAGCAGATCGGCAGCACGTCGGGCGTCGATGCCCTGTTGGGGCTTTCGATTGGCTTTTCCTACGTGGCGACGCATGCGGCGAGTCCCGTGCATACAGCGGCTTAGCCCCGCTCACCTGCGACTCATTTTGATTTGTTTAAAACCCGAGGCAAGCTCAAATGCTCACCTCAAGTAGACCATAGGAGGTCACCATGCTCGTTAAGCGCGAAGAACTCAAGACCCTCATGAAGAACAAGTTTATGGCCGCCGGCCTTTCGGAGGACCATGCCGAGAAGACTGCCGAGGTGCTTACCTGGTCGTCCGAGCGCGGCCTGCACAGCCACGGTGAGGTTCGTGTTGAGTACTACACCGAGCGCATCTCCAAGGGCGGCATTACCGCCGATCCCCAGTGGACCTGGACCCAGACCGGTCCCTGCAGCGGCATCCTCGATGGCGACAACGGCTGCGGCTATCCCTTCGCTATCATGGGCCTCGAGAAGGCCATGGAGCTTGCCAAGGAGAACGGCATCGGTATCGTGGGCGTCAAGCGCGTTTCCCACACCGGCGCTCTGGGTTATTACACCGAGATGGCCGCCAAGAACGATCTGTGCTGCCTGACCATGTGCCAGTCCGACCCGATGGTCATCCCTTACGGTGGCGCTGAGCCCTTCTACGGCACCAACCCCATCGCCTTTGGCGCCCCCACGGCCGACGACCGCTTTGTGAACTTCGATATGGCCACCACCGTTCAGGCTTGGGGCAAGATCCTCGACGCCAAGAGCGCTGGTCGCTCCATCCCCGACGACTGGGCTGTCGACGTTGACGGTAACCCCACCACCGACCCGCATCAGGTCAACGCCCTGCGCGCCATCGCCGGCCCCAAGGGCTATGGCCTCATGATGGTCGTCGACATCCTCTCCGGCGTCCTGCTGGGCGTGCCGGCTGGCCAGAACGTCTCCTCCATGTACCACGACCTGTCCGAGGGTCGCGAGCTCGGCCACCTGCACATCGTCATCGACCCCAGCCGCTTCTGCGGTCTTGACGAGTTTAAGCAGCACATGTCCAAGACCCTTGACGAGCTGGGCGCCGTTAAGCCCGCTCCCGGCTACGACAAGGTGTACTACCCCGGCGAGCGCGCGCTCATCCGCAAGGCCAAGTGCGACGACGCTGGCGGCATCGAGATCGTCGACGACATCTACGATTACCTGGTCTCCGACAAGCTCTACATTCACAGCTGGGATCACAAGAACCGCTTCGCTGAGTAGCAGGCTTCTCGGCGCGTCGCCTGTACGGCGCGCCGCTTGATTGCTGGGGCCGGTCATCTGGATCGGCCCCAGAACTTTGTATGACACCGTTCAAGAAGGAGGCCATCTATGGCTGAGCGTATCGTTATCGCTCTGGGAGGCAACGCCATCCTCACCGACGACCCCACCGCGCAGGCTCAGATGAAGGCGCTGGACGCTACGTGCGACTATATCGTGCCGCTCATCGCTGCCGGCGACGAGGTCATCATCACTCACGGCAATGGCCCGCAGGTCGGCAATCTGCTGTTGCAGCAGGAGGCTGCAAACTCCGAGAAGAACCCGGCCATGCCACTCGATACCTGCGTTGCCATGACTCAGGGCTCTATCGGCTACTGGACCATGCTCGCTATGCGCGGTGCCCTTAAGCGCGCCGGCATCAAAAAGCTCGTTCAGGTCCTCGCCATGACGGCAACCGTGAGCCCGGACGACCCGGCATTCAAGAACCCCACCAAACCCATCGGTCCGTTCTATTCCGAGGAGCAGGCTCGCGAGCTTATGGCCGCTAACCCCAACGAGACCTACATCGAGGATGCCGGTCGCGGTTGGCGTCGTGTGGTGCCCTCACCGGAGCCCATGGAGCTTCCCGGCTGCGCTGGCATCAACGCGCTCGCCGATGCGGGCATTGTGGTCATCTGCACCGGTGGCGGCGGTATCCCCGTCCTCGAGGACGACAAGGGCGTCTACGGTGTTGAGGGCGTTATCGACAAGGACCTCACGGCCGAGAAGATTGCCGAGACCGTCGATGCCGATCATCTGGTGATCTGCACGGGCGTGGACAACGTCTGCGTCGACTTTGGCAAGCCCACGCAGCGCGCACTCTCGACGATCTCTATCGCCGAGGCCGAGCAGTACATCGAGGAGGGCCAGTTCCCCGCAGGCTCGATGCTGCCTAAGGTTCGCGGCTGCATGCGCTTTGTGCAGTCCGGCGAGGGCCGTCGCGCCACGATCACCTCGCTCGAGTGCCTGGCTAAGCTCAATGAGGGCGCCGGCACCACAATCGTGCGCTAGTCATTTGGTACTTACGCAGCTCTGGGAGGCACGGGCGGCGTTGGTATAGATGAGGCGCCTGCGACAGGCTGACAGTCGCAGGCGCTTTTTATGAGAAAAGAGGCGAATTATGTCCCAAGAGGCAAAACGCAAGTTTACCTATAACCCGACAACGGCCATGGCTATCGCTACGGTTGCCGGTATCGTCGCGGGCGTCGTATTTGGCTCCGTTATGACAGATATTAAATTTATCGGAGATATTTTCTTTAGGCTTATCCAGATGGGTATCGTACCGTTTGTGATGTGCCTGATCGTCGAAGCCATCGGTTCTCTGTCGCTTCGACAGCTTTCTAACATCGGTCTTAAGGCAGTCTTGCTGTTCTTGTTGACGTCTTTCCTGGCGGCCGTATTCGGTATGCTGCTCGGCGTGGTATTCCACCCCGGTGCTGGACTTTCCAACAGCGCGCTCGTGCTCAACGCCACTACGGATGTCCAGGCGACACAGACGAGCTGGCAGGAAACCCTTACCAATTTCTTCCCAAGCAATATCATTAGTTCCGTTGCTCAGGGTTCCGTTGTCCAGTGCATCGTTTTCTCCGTGTTTTTGGGCATCGCCATTGTGCTCCATCGTGAGAAGACCGGTAAGGATGGCGCGGTGTTCACTTGGATCTGTGAGCTTTCGCAGCTTTTGCTGGGAATCATCAAAATCGTGATGAACGTTGCTCCCATTGGCATCTTCGCCTATGTGTCCGCTTCGATTGGAGCACTTGGCTTTGACATGCTCATTCCTATCGCCAAGTACATTGTGGTCCTTGCATTTGGCGTTGTGGCGTTTTTGCTGGTGTTCTTCTTCATCACCGCATTCATCTGCCGCCTTTCCCCGTTTAAGCTCATCAAAAAGATGGGTCGCACGATGTTGTTTGCCGCTACGACCATTTCTTCGGCTGTTACGCTTCCCATCGAGATGGAAGATTGCAAGGAAAAGGTCGGCCTCGACCGCGAGGTTGCTAATCTGGTCTTGCCTCTCGGCGTGTCCCTGAACTCCAATGGTTCTGCGCTTCATATGGCACTGACTGCCATGTTCGTTTCCCAGATGTATGGCATGGACTTTTCGGGCGCGTCACTTATCACGGTCGTGCTTATTTCGTTCGCACTGTCCATGGCGACTGCCGCCGCTCCCGGAGCAAGCCTTATTTCGCTTACGATGCTTATTCCGGCACTGGGTCTTCCTTTGGACGCCATTGCAATCTTGGGCGGCCTTGAGTACCTCGTCGCCTCTACGCGCACGACGCTCAACGTCGTTGGCGATGCGCTCTGTGCGCTGATTGTCGCTAAGAGTCAAGACGGTATCGACTATGACGTCTTTAACGGTAGCGATGCGGACGCGAAGCAACTCGATGGCGAAGTAGCTTAAGGGTTATCGCATCCGGCGGAAATAAAGAGGGCCGCGACTCGTTTGAGTTGCGGTCCTCTTTTGTTGCGCATGAGAAGTAGTGCGTTTATGCGGCGTAGACGGCCTCGGCGGCAGCGACGCCTGCCGTGATGTCCACCTGCACGCCGGCATCGAGCAGGGCAGAGCCCAGGGCGAGCAGGGTGGTCATGATGCAGTCCTTGCGGGCATTGCAGCCCATGACGCCCACGCGCCAAATGCGACCCTTGAGCGGACCGAAGGAGCTGGCGATCTCGACGGCGTAGTTCTCGAGCAGTGCGGCGCGTACAGCGTCGGTGGCACCTTCGGGGATAACGATGCCGATGACGTCGTTCATGCGCGTGGCCTGGTCGCCGTAGAGCTCAAGACCCATGCCGGTGATGCCGGCGGCCATGGCGGCGCCGTTTAGGCGGTGACGCTCGATATCCTCATCGATGCCCTCCTCGCAAATGAGACGCAGCGTCTCGTGCGCGGCATAGAGCATATGCGTGGCCTCGGTGTGGTGGTTGATGCGGCGCGGGCCCCAGTAGTCGACGAGCTGCGGGAAGTCAAAGTAGTTAGAGCGGATGCGCTGGTCCACGGGCAGAACGTCCTCGGGGGAATCGGCGATGCCCTCCTCGATGGACTTGCGCGCGACCATAGCCTTAAAGGCCTCGGGCGAGACGACGATGGGGGAGATGCCGGCCGGGCCGCCCATGCACTTCTGCATGCCGGCGGTGGCGATATCGATGCCCCATTCGGCGCAGCGCAGGTCGTTGCCGGCAAAGGAGGCGGTGGCGTCGGTCATGAGGAACGCGCCGGCGGCGTGGCAGATGTCGCCCAGGCCCTCGAGCGGCTGCAGCATGGTGGTCGAGGTGTCGCCCGCGACGGTGCAGACGAGCTTGGGCTGAACCTCGTCGATGGCCGCCTTGATCTCGGCGAGCTCAAAGACATGGCCCCACTCCTTGGTGATGACGGTGACATCGCCGCCCACGCGTGTGGCGATCTCGGCGAGCAGCGAGCCAAAACGACCCGCGGAGCAGACGAGCACCTTGTCGCCGGGGGCGATGATGGACACCAGGGCGCATTCGATGGCGGCGCGCGAAGAACCGTCGACCATCAGCGCCTCGTAGCCGGGAGCCTTAAAGGTATAGCGCAGCATGTCCTGCACCTCGCCCATGATCTTGAGCATATAGGGGTCGAACTGGCCCACGGTGGGTGTTGCCATCGCCGAGAGGATACGCGGGTCGACGGTGGTGGGGCCGGGCGCCATAAGCAGGCGATGCGGCGGGTTGATGCGCTCGATATGGCGCACGTCGGTTGCGGTCTGGTCCATAATCTTCTCCCAAGATTTAGGTATGTTGACGTCAAAAGGGTAGAGCAACAAAAGGTGCTGGATAGGATAAGATACGTAGCTGGATTTTATCCAAGCATGTCATTGACAAGTGATGCCCGGTGTATTTTGAGTTGCTGCTGTTTTCGTTTTCTGCCAAAGGTGCTCTGCATGTAATTTGGCCGAGGTGCGAGCTGTTAGCGTATCATTATCTATCGCTTGTTTGCACTGCTCAGGGAGGGGCCGCGCATGGCGCAGGAACACGATCTGTTTGATGACATTATCGAGATCAGCAAGGGTTTCGATTTTCTTAAAAACCCGCTTGGCGGTGTGACCGATGCACTCGATCCGTCGGCGCCGCAGTGGAATCCTGCCGACTATAAGGAGCGCCCGCGCGGCAACACCATTCCGTGCCTGGCGTGCAAAAACGAGAAGAGCGGCTGCACCGCGTGTATGGACGTGTGCCCCGTGAACGCCATCGAGGTCGAGGAAGACGCCATCGAGATTCTCGACACCTGCCGCAAGTGCGGCCTATGTGCCGCCGCCTGTCCGACTGAGGCGATTATCTCGCCGCGTCTGGCGCCCAAAAACCTGTACGACGACATTGTCTCTGCCGCTACGAGCCACGAGACCGCCTACGTTACCTGCACGCGCGCTCTTAAGCGCATGCCGCGCGAGAACGAGGTTGTCGTGGCCTGCGTGGGGGATATTACGGCTGAGACCTGGTTCTCGGTGCTGGCCGATTATCCCAATGTGAGTGTGTACCTGCCGCTGGGTATTTGCGACAAATGCCGCAACACCGGCGGCGAGGACATCCTTGGTGAGGCCATTGCCACCGCCGAGGAATGGGCCGGTACGGGCATGGGCCTGGAGGTCGACCCCAAGAGCCTCAAGTGCCATAAGCGCCGCGAGTACGAGCGCAAAGAGTACATGGAAAAGATCGCCCGCACCACAGGCTTGACCGTGACCAAGCTCAACCCGGCAACGGCGGCACTGGCATCGGTGACGCAGAAGCTGAAGGCTCACCGTCACCAGATTACCCAGCTTGAGCGCACGCTTAACACCATGTGCGGCACCACGACGACCAAGCGCCGCCGTACGCTTACGCACGGCCGTCAGCTGGTGCTCTCGACGCTGCAGAATCACCCCGAGCTTGCCCAGAACATGCAGGTGAGTGCGCCGGAGTGCGATTTTGATAAGTGCACGTCGTGCGGCGAGTGCGTCAACGTGTGCCCCACCTTTGCCTGCGATTTGGTGGGAAGCGGCCGCTTTGCGCTGGAGTCCACGTACTGCCTGGGCTGCGGTGCCTGCGTCAAGGTTTGCCCCGAGCATGCGCTCAAGCTCGTTGAGCACGATGCGTCCAACCTGGTCGTCGTCGATCCCGAGGCCGAGGAGAAGGCCGCCCAGAAGGCCAAGGCTCACGAAGAGGCCGAGAAGGTCAAGGCAGAGGCAAAGGCCAAGCTCGACAAGATGCTCGACCAAGTGGAGAAGCTCGCAGACTAGCTAGCGACCGAATCTCTGCTTCATTTGCGCCGCCGTGGTGTCTGGGTTCGCCCGGATGCTGCGGCGGCGCTATACTTATGCAGTTTGAAATACTTGTACCAAAAGGAGCTGTCGTGTCCCTTTCCATCGGTATCGTGGGCCTGCCCAACGTGGGCAAGTCGACGCTGTTCACCGCGCTTACCAAAAAGACCGGTCTTGCCGCCAACTACCCGTTCGCCACGATCGACCCCAACGTGGGTATCGTCGACGTGCCCGATAGCCGCCTGCAAAAGCTCGCCGACATCGTCAACCCGGGCCGTATTGTACCGGCAACGGTCGAGTTCGTTGACATCGCAGGCCTGGTGAAGGGCGCCAACGAGGGCGAGGGCCTGGGCAACCAGTTCCTGGCCAACATTCGCGAGACCGACGCCATCTGCGAGGTCGTGCGCTACTTTAAGGATCCTAACGTCATGCGCGAGGTGGGCCGCACGGGCGAGTTCGTCGATCCCGCCGGCGACGCCGACACCATCATGACCGAGCTCATCCTGGCCGACATGGGAACGCTCGAGAAGCAGCTGCCCAAGCTCGAGAAGGAGGCCAAGCGCGACAAGGAGCTCATGCCCAAGTTCGAGGTCGCTAAGCGTCTGCTTGCCTGGCTCAACGAGGGCAAGCGTGCCGCGTCCATGGAGATGACCGATGAGGAGCGCACTGCCGCCAAGGGCCTGTTCCTGCTCACCATGAAGCCCATTCTGTATGTGGCCAACGTTGACGAGGACATGCTCAACGATGACCTGGCGCCCATCGACGGCGTCAAGCCGCTGCCCATCTGCGCCAAGATCGAGGCCGAGCTTTCCGAGCTCGATCCCGAGGACGCCGCCGATTACCTGGAGAGCCTGGGTCTGGAGCAACCCGGCCTGGACGTGCTCGCCCAGGCTGCCTACAAGCTGCTCGGCCTGCAGTCGTTCTTTACGGCCGGCGAGATGGAGGTCAAGGCTTGGACGGTTCGCCAGGGCGCGACCGCCCCGCAGGCCGCCGGCGTCATCCATACCGACTTTGAGCGTGGCTTTATTAAGGCTGAGGTCATTGGCTACGACGACTACATCGAGCTTGGCGGCGAGCAGGGTGCCAAGGCCGCCGGCAAGCTGCGCATCGAGGGCAAAGAGTACGTCATGGCCGATGGCGACGTCGTACACTTCCGCTTTAACGTGTAAGGACGACGCGCATGTTCAAATATGGTAAAAAAGCTGGCTACATGGGTATCGCGCTGCTCGTGCTTGCGGTGCTTCCGCTCGTGGTTGCGGCATGTGTCCTTCCCAACATTGGACCCGAGGTGGCGACGAAGTTTAACGCCGCCGGCGAGGCGACGCGCTGGGGTAAGAGTTACGAGCTGCTGGCGCTGCCGGTGCTCAACCTGCTGCTCGGCGTGGCGACGTACTTTACCGCCGGTCGTCAGGCTAAGAACAACGACGACTCTGCCGTGATGGCGCGACTTACGTGCGAGCGCTATCTGCGCAACGGATGCGTCACGGGTGTGTTCCTCAATGTGATCAACGTCTACTTTATGTATTCGGCGATCACCGGTACGGGCTTTGGGCTGGGATTCTAGCTTGTCCCTTTAGGCGACGAGCCTGCAAGCATATTCGATGGCTGCTGCGAGGCCGCCGCTCGATCGTGGTTTAAAGACCACGTCGGCGGCGGCCTCGTTTTCGTATCCCGCGCCGCGTAGTGTGAGGGCGACGGCGGCTTCTAGCAGCAAGGGAAGGCCATGCTGGGTAGTGGCGATAACGGCGGCACGGGCGAGTGCACAGCCGTGCTCTTGGCATAGGCGTGCGAGATCGCCTTGCTTTGGGTCGGAGAGCAGCGCCGTGGGGACACGGCTCGATAACAGCGCACGTGCCGTGCGCTCGTCGGGCGTGAGCTGGTCGGCCTCGATAACGACAAGAGCAATCGGCGTGTCGCGCCGGCGGCAATCTGCGCGCCGTACGTAAATCGAAGAACCCGACATAGAAAACTCCTGTGTATTCGGCAAAACGTAAACTATAGTTTACGTTTTTGTTCGGCTCCATTTCAAACTCGGCTGCATGGACGAACGTGCGAAACAGATTCTTGGCAAGCGAGTCGAACAGACGCGCAGGGACCTTGGTATCTCCAAGGTCGATTTTTGTGTGGCAGCAGGAATCAGCCGCCCCTATCTCGATAGGATCGAAGACGGAACGGCAAATTTCACACTCAAGGTTCTTTTTAAAATCGCGCCCGCCCTCGGCATGACGGTGTCAGAGCTTCTCGAGGGCATTGAATAGGGGATACCGATCGATATCTGATTACGCCATCGGGATGCGGTCGTGATTGACCTGGCTGTAGAACAGGCGCTGAATCTCGGCGGCATCGCGCGACTGGCCGAGCGCCCACATAGTTTTGGCTACGAGTGTTTCGGTCGTCATATCGTCGCCACGCAAAATGCCCGGATGATCGGCGTAAGCGCGGCCGACCTCGTAGACGCCCAAGTCCAGACCCTCCTCGGGCACCTGCGTGGTCATAACGACGGTACGGCCCGAATCGACCCAGCGGAAAATCGCCTCCTGGAACGATTCGCCCGACTCTCCAAACTCCGGGATGCCGCCAATGCCAAAGGTCTCCAGAATCACGGCATCGTAGCTGTCGGCCAGGGCGTCCAGAATGCCAGGGTTTACGCCGGGCGTGAGTTTGAGCACAAACACGCGCGGGTCGATGTTGTCGTAGAAACGCACCGGGTTTTCACCCTGATGCGTGCCGTGAAGCCCGTTACGCACAATGCGATCGTTGCGGATATAGGCGATGGGCGGATAGTTCACGCTAACAAATGCGTTAAAGCTCATGGTGCGCTGCTTTCGGGCGCGCGTACCGGCAATGGCCACGCCGCCAAACACGATCGAGACATCGTGCGAATGCTCGTCAAGCGCATAGAGCAGGCTCTGATACAGGTTGAGCTTGGCGTCGGTGAAAGGATTGCCCATGGGCTTTTGCGATCCGGTGAGCACGATGGGCTTGGGGCTGTCCTGAATCAGATAGGAGAGCGCCGCCGCGGTGTAGCTCATGGTGTCGGTGCCGTGCAGAACCACGAAGCCGTCGTGGTCGGCGTAGCCCTCGACGATGACATCGCGAATACGCATCCAGTCGCTGGGGCGCATGTTAGTGCTGTCGATGTTCATGGGCTGCACGACGTCAAGCTCGCAAAGTCCCGAGATCTCGGGAACGCTCTGGGCGAGCTCCTCACCGGTCAGGGCGGGGGAGAGGCCGTTGCCGTCCTCGGTCGATGCGATGGTGCCACCCGTGGCGATGAGAAGGATGCGCTTCATGCTGGTATTCCTATCAATTATGTCGCCGCGAGGGCGGAGTCGTTCGTCAGTATTGTGGCACAGCGCACTCAATGTTCAAACGTATTACATCATCTGTAACGTTTAGTAACACTTCAGTTTGCCTCGAATGGGGCGCAGGTCGTGCGTTTGCCGTGCGCTGATGGCTATGACGGGCGCAAAGCCGCTGCTTACGTGTACACTATGAAAGTTATTTTCGTTCATTCGCGCGGGCGGGCACCGGCTCCCCGCCAACAAGAGGGGGAAACCATGGATCAACATGCTTCCGCAAAGGTCCTCGTACTCGACTTTGGTGCGCAGTACGGTCAGCTCATTGCCCGTCGCGTCCGCGACCTCAACGTGTACTCAGAGATCGTCCCCTGCGACATCTCGGCCGACGAGATTCGCGAGATGAACGCCTCCGCGCTCATCCTTTCCGGCGGTCCGGCATCCGTGTATGCCGAGGACGCTCCGTCCATCGACCCCGCCATCTTTGACCTGGGCCTTCCCGTCCTGGGCTTCTGCTATGGCCACCAGATCACGGCGGTGACGCTCGGCGGCAAGGTCGGCCATTCCGAGGTGGGCGAGTACGGCCGCGCCACCATCACGCGTACGGCCGGCGCTAAGCTCTTCAACTCCACGCCCATGGAGCAGACCGTGTGGATGAGCCACCGCGACGCCGTGTCCGAGGTGCCCGAGGGCTTTACCGTCACCGCAAGCACCGACGTGTGCCCGGTTGCCGCCATGGAGTGCGCCGAGCGCAAGATCTTCACCACGCAGTTCCACCCCGAGGTCAAGCATTCCGAGTACGGCCAGCAGCTGCTGAGCAACTTCCTGTTTGAGATCTGCGGCCTGGAGCCCAACTGGAGCATGGACAACCTGGCTGAGACCATGACGGCGGACTTCCGCGAGAAGGTCGGCGACGACCGCGTGATCCTGGCCCTGTCCGGCGGCGTCGACTCCTCCGTCGTGGCTGCCCTGGGCGCCCGTGCCGTTGGCAAGCAGATGACCTGCGTGTTCATCAACCACGGCCTGCTGCGCAAGGGCGAGCCCGAGCAGGTTGAGGAGGTCTTCACCAAGCAGTTCGACGTCGACTTCATTCACGTTCATGCCGAGGACCGCTATGCCGAGCTTCTGGCCGGCGTGACCGAGCCCGAGGAGAAGCGCCGCATCATCGGTACGCAGTTCTGGAAAGAGTTCTTCGCCGTGGCGCAGCAGCTCGAGACCGATGGCAAGCCGGTTAAGTACCTGGCTCAGGGTACCATTTACCCTGACATCATCGAGTCCGGCGCGCGCAAGACGGGCGGCAAGACGGCCACCATCAAGAGCCACCACAACCTGATCCCGTTCCCCGAGGGCGTGCACTTCGACCTCATCGAGCCGCTCGACCACTTCTTTAAGGACGAGGTCCGCGCGCTTGGTCTGGCGCTGGGCCTGCCGGGTCATATCGTGTTCCGCCAGCCCTTCCCGGGTCCGGGTCTGGCCATCCGCATCATTGGCGCGGTCGACAAGGAGAAACTCGAGATCCTCAAGAACGCCGACGCCATCGTGCGCGAGGAGCTCGACGCCTACAACCAGCGTCTGTTTGAGCAGACCGGCGAGCGCAACTCCGAGCACAGCTGCTGGCAGTATTTCGCCGTCCTGCCCGACATCAAATCCGTCGGCGTTATGGGCGACGAGCGCACCTATCAGCGTCCGATCATCCTGCGCGCCGTCGAGTCCAGCGACGCCATGACCGCCGACTGGGCCAAGCTGCCCTACGACGTCCTGGCCCGCATCTCCGGCCGCATCGTTGCCGAGGTCCCCGGCGCCAACCGCGTGTGCTACGACATCACGTCCAAGCCGCCCGCGACCATCGAATGGGAGTAGGCTGATAGGGTTCTGACCTGCACTTTTGAGTGCCGCACTGTGCCGCTGAGTTTCGTTTCGTACGAGAGTCATGGCAAAGCCACCAGCGACAGCGGTGAGTGAAAACGATTTTCTAGCCTCCGTTCCCTCGTTGGAACGGAGGCTTTTTCTTTGTCGTTTTACTCCCTTTCACCTGCGATTTCGCGATTTACTCCCTGTGTTTCAAGACGGCAAGGCGCGGGGCGGTATTCGGGGGAACGGGAGTAAGGATTTATCCCAAGTGAGTAGACACTCGATTTTTGTCCCCGAGAACGAAACGAGGCCGTTTCGGGGCCCATGAAACTCAAATCGAACTCAACGGGCGTTTTTACGGTCTCCGTACGGCGTTTCCCCAGGTGGTTAATGGGGAGTAAAGAATCTCGCCGCCTCAATGAAAACGGGAGTAATCAGGGGAAATGCCGCAGTGTACTGCCGTGTGCCGCCATGTAAGCCACCGCGTCATTTACTCCCCAGGTGCGCTGAAAATGCCCGCGTATGCAATGGGGAGTAAAAACTCAGCAGACGCAGGAATGAGCGGCGCTCGCCGCCTAGCCTGGCGTCCTGATTCGATTGCGTTGATTGCGAAATGCGGGGAGTCGCTACAGCGAGGCTTTCCAGTCCTCGTACTCGTCGGCGTCGATCTCGCCGTTCTCGAGCCGTGCGCGCTTCTCTGCCCACAACTCGATCGCCATCGCGGCTTTGGGCGCGTGCGGCGCCTCGGGGTTCAGGGAGAGGCCCGAGCCGTCGGCTGCGGGCACGATGCCGAAGGAGTCCTCGAGCCGCACGAGCAGCGACATGAGGTCGCCTGCGGTCTCGACGCCGTAATCCTTGAGGGCGTTGACGGAAACGCCGAGCGCCGCGGAGATGGACTCGAGCAGCTCGGGCTTGACGGCGCGGATGCCGCTTTCGTAGTGGCGCACGGCCCCCTCGGTCAAGCCGACTACCTCGGCGAGCTGCACCTGTGTCATGCCCCGCGACTTGCGGTACCGCCTTATGTTCTCACCTACGGACATGCGCCCTCCTCCTGGAATTACGTACCAGCACATCTTATCAGCGTACGTAAATGTACGCAATTCTATTGACAGTACAGATATGTACGTTTACTCTGAATCTGTAAACCGTACGTATCTGTACGCTATTGACGGGAGGAACCATGGACGAGAAGGTGGCGAAGACGCCGAGGCCGCACATGCTGGACGCCGACGAGGTCGCGGAGCTGCTGAGGATCAAGAAAGGCAGCGCCTACGAGGTGATCAGGAAGATAAACGCCGAGCAGGAGGCGCGCGGGCGCGTGGTTATCCGCGGACGCGTTCGGAGCGACGTCTTCGACGCCCTGTACTTCCCGGAGGTGGACTGACATGCCCGTGTACAAGGACGACAACAACGGCACGTTCTACGTGCAGTGCTACTACCGCGACGCCCGCGGCTCGAAGCGCCACAAGACGAAGCGCGGCTTCTCCTCCGAGGTGGAGGCCGCCGTGTGGGAAGGCCAGTTCAAGAGCCTTAACGGCGGGGCCATGGACATGACGTTCTCCGAGTTCGTCGAGGTGTACGCCTCCGAGGTGAAGCCGCGCATACGCGAGCACACCTGGATCACCAAGGAGTACATCATCAACGACAAGATCGTGCCGTTCTTCGGGGACATGCGCATGTGCGACGTGAGGCCGATCGACGTCATCAGGTGGCAAAACGAGCTCACCGAGCACCGGGACGCCGACGG